>JAVVPN010000009.1:0-18339 GCA_036655755.1 Bacteroidales bacterium
AATTGGTTTCCAAAATGCGTGCATTCAGCGCAGCGTCCGCTTCTCGGCCCTCTTCCTTCGCCTGACGATAACCGGCCAGTGCATCCAGTGCATCCCTTCCGCTCTCAATACGATCTACCATCGGAGGCATAATATATCGATCCTGCTTTATTCCTTCCTGCTCATACCCTCCGCGCAAAATATCGTTAATACCGGGCACGAAAGCATCCTTGTTTCCATAAGCCAGATAAGACAATACATCCGGCAAACGGATGGCGAACAAAAACTCCTCTTCATCATTATCAAATTTTTTCTCAGGATTCAGTATTCCGAAAGCCACAATGCTCTGATTCGTACTTCCCTCATATAAGCCCTCCATGGCCGCCAGTTTCATCGGCTGAACACGTGCTACCACCTTTGCAGTATCATCTCCCGTAAGAATAGTCAGCAACAAAGCAAAAAATCCAAAAATCGAAGCGATCCGGATACTCTTCAATGCAAGCACCGAATTTTTATTTTTAAGCAGAAACCAGCAACTTACGGCAATTACAAAAACAGCACCCAACACCCATGAAGAGATCACTGTATGCAAAAACTTATTTATGGCTACCGGAGACAATAATACATCTGTAAAACTGACCATTTCGTTACGTACGCTGTCCGGATTAAATTTCATTCCTACCGGATATTGCATCCACGCATTTGCAACCAGTATCCACAGAGCAGATAGCGTTGCGCCGATCGTTGTCAGCCAAGTAGATGCAAGATGAAAGCCCTTGCTAACTTTATTCCATCCGAAAAACATTACAGCCGAAAAAACCGATTCCAGGAAAAATGCCATGATTCCCTCAATTGCAAGAGGAGCACCGAAAATATCCCCTACAAACCAACTGTAATTCGACCAGTTCGTACCGAATTGAAACTCAAGGATAATACCTGTTGCAATACCTATCGCGAAGTTTATACCGAAAAGGGTCATCCAGAATTTTGTAATCTTTTTCCACATCTCTTTACCTGTACGGTAATAGATGGTTTCCATGATTGACATGATCACGGACAAGCCGAGTGTCAACGGTACAAACAACCAGTGATACATCGCTGTAAGGGCGAATTGCCCGCGCGACCAGTCAACTAATGTTGTGGTTAATTCATCCATATGGTATTAATTTTAAATTAAAATTTGATTCATGTTATTTGTTTTCGGATGTCTTTCTGTTTATCAGCTCCGTACCCACATACTCTGATTTGGCCGAATCGTCGTTTCCCTTCGAACTTAAAAAATCCGGAAAGAAAAAAACTCGTAAAATGGCAAATACTATGAATAATTTGATCAGAATAATAAGCCATAGCGTTTTCCCCAGCGTCATTTCCCTAAAGCCATCCCTGTAAAACCGATAAACGGTAACCGGAAATGGCGTTTTATTTTTCTGCTCCATATCTGCTTGTCGTTTAACTATAATTCAGGATTTCATATTATAGAATAATAACACGAATACACACAAAATGTTTAACAACTTTATTAGGTAACCGCAACTATAATTTATAAATGGAGCGCCTTTTATACCCTAACCATAGTGTCGGCTTCGCAGACTATTGCCCTCTGATTAAGTAAAAACTCGTGAGGAATCCGACCATCGCCCGGGAGAAACGCAAAAACCGCCCGCGAAGAACACGACTGCCGCTCGCGGACGACGGTTGTGTTCTCCGTGGGCGGCAGTCGTGTTCTTCGTGGACGACCATCGGGTTCGTCGCGAACCATTATTAAACAAGGAGGCTCATAAATGCTACACACCTACGATGTATGACAAATCCGGAAGAAGATAAAAACAAGAAGCCCAGTTTGTAATCGTTGAATTAAATAGTATATTTGCAACGCTCAGGTGAGAAATACTTCCCGGCGAAGTACTCTCTTAAAAGGGAATCCGGTGTGAATCCGGAACTGTCCCGCAGCTGTAAATTCCACAAAAAGGGTGCATCCTCCTCCATGCCACTGGTTTCGTACCGGGAAGGCGATGCAATCCGGAATAAGTCAGAAGACCTGCCTAAAGCATTCCATTTATTCAACCACTCTCGAGGAAAGAGTCTGAATCACATTTTTATGCAATTTATGTATCGGCGTATTTTTCTTAAAAGCCTGAGCTGCGTATTATTCACAGGCTTTTCTTCTACAGCAACTCTTTTCGCGGAGATGCCCGACACGTTGCGCACTTATCAGTTACAGGATGTGATTGTCAGCGAGAAAGGACGTCGACCGGTTACACAAACCGCAACACCGATGCAGGTCCTGACCAAAAAGCAGCTCTCTCAACTACCGTTACCTCAAATGAGCGAAGCTTTGCGCCGTTTCGCAGGTGTTTCTGTAAAAGATTACGGAGGCATCGGGGGACTGAAAACCGTTTCGATACGGAGTCTGGGGGCACAACATACCGGAGTGGTTTATGACGGAATCATCTTGAGCGATTGTCAGTCGGGCCAGATCGATATCTCCCGTTTTTCGCTTGAGAATGTAGCCGAACTTTCATTGACTGTCGGCCAGAGCGACAATATCTATCAAAGCGCACGTGCATTTTCTTCGGCCGGAGTATTAACGATCGTAACCGACCAGCTTTCACCGACACAACGCCCCAAACAGCAGTTTCGGCTGAATGCCGCCACCGGCTCTTATGGACTAGCAAATTCTTCCGTTTTTTATAATTACAGGTTTTCCAACAAACTTGCCGCCTCGGCGCACGCAGAATACCTGCGTGCCGACGGCAGGTATCCATTCAGCATCTCCACCGGAAAGAATCTTCTTACGGGGAAACGCGAGAACAGCGATATTGAATCATGGCGCGCCGAAATAAATTTGGCAGGACAGATTACTTCGCGTCAACAATGGAGTTTGAAAGGATATCTCTATGACTCGGAACGGGGATTACCCGGAGCGGTAATCATTGACAATTCATATTCGGCCGAAAGATTATCCGACCGCAACTATTTTATACAAGCCGCCTATGAGAACCGCATTTCGCAAAAAATAAAACTCAAAGGAGCCGTAAAATGGAACTACGCATGGAATCGTGATTACAACAACCTGTCGCACGGCATTACCGACTATCGTTACAAACAAACCGAAACCTATGCTTCCGTAACGGGCCATTATGCACCCATACAGAATTTATCGTTCAGTTTCAGCGAAGATTTTTCTTACAACGACCTGAGTGCTAACACCTACCAGCATCAGTTCCCGGAACGTTATTCATCCCATACGCTGCTTGCCGCACAATATAAGAACGCCAGGATAACGGCTACAACGTCGGTCCTCTATACATATATTACTGAACGGGTAAAAAGCGGCTCGGTCCCTGCCGACCGCAGCCGATGGTCGCCTGCTGCGGCTATTTCGGTGCGGCCGTTTGCCGAATCTAATCTGCGTATACGAGCATCCTACAAAGATATTTTCAGAGTACCCACCTTCAACGACATGTATTATCTGATAATCGGAAACACCGATCTCAAACCGGAAAACGCCCGCCAGGCAAATATGGGAATTACATGGAGCGGAGCGGTAGCAGGTATCGACTACCTGATGGTTTCGGTGGATGGTTATTACAACCGGGTTACCGACAAAATCGTAGCCATCCCCACGATGTTTATCTGGCGGATGTCGAATGCAGATGAAACCGAAGGTTGGGGCACCGACATACTGCTATCGGCCGAAAAATCATTTCAGAACGGATTCGGCGTGGCAGCGGGAACAACCTACAACTGGATGCGGGCAATCGATGTTTCCGACCCCGCCGCGTCAAACTGGCGGCACCAACTGCCCTACACTCCGAAACATTCGGGCAACGGGAACATTACACTTACTACGCCATGGGTTAATGTGGGGTATTCTGTAAATTATGCTTCGCTTCGCTATAAGCTGGCACTCAATGAATATGCCAATCGCATCGATCGTTACGCCGACCATTCGGTTTCCGTATCCAGATCATTCGGTTGGGGCATACATACCCTGCGCATCCAGGGTTCTGTCAATAATATCGGCAATAAGAACTATGAAATTATAAAATATTATCCGATGGCTCCGCGCAATTACCGGGTGAGCCTGCATTATGCTTTTTAACAGACTAACTAATTATAAAATCTTATGAGAAAAGATCTTTACAAGGGACTTGCGTTTGCCTCGCTTGCAATCGCATTCACTGCATGTGAGTCAAATGACGAACCGCAGATGCCGACAGAAGGCTTCAAATATTCTGACGGAGCATTCGTGCTTAACTTCGGTAGTGGCACCAACAGCAGTACAATCACACACTATGCTTTCGCAACAGGAGCGGTAACCAACGAGCTTTTCCAGATGCAGAACGAAGAGGCATTGGGTAGTAACGGGAACCATATGTGTGCTTACGGCGCAAAATTATATACAGCACTTTCTGAATCGGGTAAGATTGAGATTACCGACCTCAACGGTAAGCGTCTGAAAAAAATCGAATTGAAAGACAATGCTTCTAAGCCTCTTTCACCCCGTAACCTCGCTTCACATGGCGGGTATGTTTACTTTACCGCTTATGGAGGTTCTGTACAACGTATCGACACCGCATCTCTTGAGTTGGATACAAAAACAGTACAGGTAGGAGATTTTCCGGAAGCACTCACCGTTGCCGCTGGCAAGCTGTTTGTCAATAACTCGAAGTACATGGACAAAAATGTAAATGACAAGGGAAATACGGTAAGCGTAATCGATCCGGAAAAATTCGAAGTAACAAAGACAATCGAAGTAGCCACCAATCCGTACAACCAGGCTCTAACGGCTGCCGATGGCAATGTATATATCGTTTCGCAAGAATCATGGGACGGCCCTCACTCTTTGCAGCGTATCAATCCCGAAACGTATGAAGTTACAAAACTGGGTGATGGCTCCGTTATTGCAGCTCACGGAAACAAATTGTATGTTTACTATTCATTGTGGGGTGGCGACACTTGGTTTAAGACTTACGACTTGACAACAGATGAATATTCGGCTGAAAACTTCCTGGATGCATCTGGATTCAGTTATATCCAGGCATTGAACGTAAACCCTGCAAACGGCGACCTGTATATCTCCGATTCTGTATCCAAACAGAAAGGTAAAATTGTTATTTATAACGCTGAAGGAAATAAAAAACATACGTTTGAAGTGGGTTACTCTCCGAATGGAACCTTCTTCCCAACATTAAAAAAATAACGAGAATTCATGATGAAACCCATTATGCTTGCCGGTACAGGCAGCGATGTTGGTAAAAGTGTTCTTGTAGCCGCCCTCTGCCGGATCTTCCGGCAGGACGGCTATCACCCTGCTCCGTTCAAGGCGCAGAATATGGCACTCAATTCGTATGCTACCCCCGAAGGATTCGAAATCGGGAGGGCGCAGGCCGTACAGGCCGAGGCAGCCGGAGTAGCCTGTCATACCGACATGAACCCGCTCTTGCTAAAACCCACTTCCGATCAAATGGCGCAGGTGGTGCTCAATGGCAAACCGATCGGCAACCAAAGCGCATGGAGCTATTTCCGAAAAGAGGGGCGCGAAGAGTTACGGACCGCCGTATGCGACGCATTCGACCGATTACGACAACGCTTCAACCCGATCGTACTGGAAGGGGCCGGAAGTATCTCTGAAATCAACCTGAAAGATCGCGACCTGGTGAATCTGCCCATGGCCCGACACGCAGGCGCAAACGTCATACTGGTTGCCGACATCGACCGGGGTGGCGTTTTTGCTTCCGTATACGGATCGGTCATGCTGCTTGACGAAACGGAACGACAAATGATCAAAGGGGTGATCATCAACAAATTCAGAGGAGACATCCGCCTTTTTGAAGATGGCATCCGCCTGATGGAAGAGCGCTGTGGCATCCCGGTATTGGGAGTAGTGCCGTATTATAAAGATATTTATATCGAAGAAGAAGATTCGGTAGCACTCAGTTCAAAATACAAAGAAGCTGTAACGGGTAAAATCAACGTAGCGGTTGTATTGTTGCGCCACATGTCTAACTTTACCGACTTTAATCTGCTTGAGCGCGACGGCAGGGTGCATCTTTATTATGCAGCCACGCCCGACGACTTGAAAAAAGCGGATATCGTGCTCATTCCGGGTACGAAGGCTACGCTGTCGGATCTGGCTTATCTACGAGAAACGGGGATGGCGCAAGCCATATTGCAAGCCGCACGCGATGCGAAAACGGTGATGGGTATTTGTGGCGGCTACCAGATGATGGGTACCGAAATACTCGATCCGGAACATATCGAAGGCGATTTGGAACGGATGCCCGGATTGGGACTCTTGCCGGTAAGCACGGTGATGGCTGCCGAAAAATGCACGCGTCAGCAATCGTTCCGCTTTCTTGATAGCCCGAATCTTTGCGAGGGGTATGAGATTCATAACGGTACTACCCGATTGATCGAACCGGAAAAAGGAAAGCCGTTTATCTTTACTACCGATGGTGAGGCGGAAGGATGCTTCGTTAACGAGCGTTGCTTCGGAACCTATATGCACGGTATTCTTGACAATACGGCTTTTGTTGATTTTCTGTTGGCTCCTTATAAAGAAAAGACAGCACAACCGGCCATTACCGACTATAAGAAATTTAAAGAGGAACAATATGACAAACTGGCCGCCCATGTGCGCGCCCATGTCGATATACAACGTATTTACGAAATAATGCAATGATTTACGGACACGGCGACGACCTGTTTTCTTATCCTGATATACAGGTGAATTTCAGTTCGAATTGTTATGGAGGAGCGGATCATACCGGACTGGAGCAACACCTCGTTGCCCGGTTGGCCGGTTTGATACGCTCCTATCCGCATCCGGACGCATACGATTTGAAAGAGCTTATTGCCCGAAAAGGAGGATTGCTCCCGGAGCAGGTTTCAATCTTCAACGGTGCGACCGAAGCGATTTATGCGATTGCGCGGATGCGAGGCGCCTCGCTCAACTATATTCTCGGCCCCACTTTTAGCGAATACGAGGCGGCCGCGCTGCAGGCGGGAAGCCGTATCTGCAAATTATCTGCTCCATCTATCAGAGAAAAAGCCGATTATCCGTTTGAAACAGGAAGTTCGGTATGGATATGCAACCCGAATAACCCCGACGGACGTGTGTTTGAAAAAGAGCGTTTGCTCCATATGATTCGCCGTCACCCGGAAGTTTGCTTCATCATCGATCAGTCGTATGCCGATTTTACGGATTGCCCTGTTCTTTCGAATAATGAAGCGGCCGAGAATGTGATTCTTATAAATTCGCTCACCAAACAATATGCCATACCCGGATTACGTTTAGGATATGTGATAGCGAGCACGGCATTGACAGAAAAAATGGCAACCTACCGAATGCCCTGGTCGGTAAATGCGCTGGCTATCGAGGCCGGTAAATACCTGTTGGCGGATCCGGTTGATTTCGGAGCATTGCGCCGTCCGCTTCATGCGGAAGTGAAACGGGTAAAGGATGCTCTTTGTGCCTGCGAAAAATATGAGGTGTATCCTACCGATACCCATTTCTTTTTGGTACGCATAAAGGGTGAAAGCGCCGCTCGCCTAAAGGAGACACTTGCTCGTGAACACGGACTATTGATACGGAATGCAGAAAACTTTGCTCCGCATTACGCGGGATATTTCCGGATTGCGGTACGCACCCCCGAAGAGAATGATTTATTAATAAACGCACTATTACATTATGCTACCCATATATAACCGCATTTTACCCCTGTTACTGGGATGGTTTGCCGATCGCCTATTAGGCGATCCGGAGCAATTGCCCCATCCCGTAGTGATGTTCGGCCGATTGATTTCGGACGGTGAGAAACGGTTGAACAAAGGAAACGACCGCAAATTAAAAGGGGGCTTGCTGGCCGTAGGGCTGATTCTGCTGATATATGCAGGAATGAAAGGATTGTTACAACTCAGTTATCACACGAACGAATGGATCGGCATAGCCGTTGCTTCGGCAGCTATCTTTTTCTGTTTGGCGGGGAAAACCCTGATACGCGAAGTACAAGAGGTGTTTGCCGCTACCGATCGTAGTACAGCCGAAGGACGCAAACAGTTATCCCGCATCGTGGGACGCGATACATCCAATCTGTCAGACCAGCAAATCAGAACGGCCGCACTCGAAACGCTTGCCGAAAATCTGAGTGACGGCGTGATCGCGCCGCTTTTCTGGTTCTGCATTCTCGGTGTACCCGGCATGATGGCCTATAAAATGGTGAATACGCTCGATTCGATGATCGGATATAAAAACGACCGGTATCGGGAGTTCGGTTATTGGGCGGCGAAGATAGACGATGCGGCCAATTATGTACCCGCACGCCTAACCGCGCTGTTGATGCTCCTATCGCAGGGCATTCCGACAGGTAGCTGGCAGTTTGTGCGCCGGTTCGGACGCAACCATGCCAGCCCCAATTCGGGATATCCCGAAGCTGCTCTGGCCGCATTGCTTAACGCTCGGTTCGGAGGGCCTAATTATTATTTCGGGCAATTGGTAGAAAAACCTTATATCGGCGTAAACGAACGGATATTCACATCGAAAGATATGCAGATGGCAGTGACCATTAACGAAAAAGCAGAAATACTGATGGTGTTGTTAGTCTTGATAATACAGCTTATATGAAAACAAGAAAAAATATTTATTATCTCCTCCCCTTGCTTTTGCTCTCTTGCAACGGCAAAAAGAGCGACGATACGGTTGTAACCACTCAACCCTACGAAATTAAGTATGCACGTGGATTCGAAGTGAAAAAGACGGACGATTACACCCAGGTAATTATTCGCGACCCATGGGATACGACACGCTACTTACAGAAATACGTGTTGGTAGCCAAAGAAAAAACAGTACCGGAGCATTTACCCGAGGGAACGCTGATCCGTACACCAATCGAACGGGTGGTAGCGTATGCGTCCCCCCACTGCGGCGTATTAAATGAATTGGGGAGAATCAAAACGATAACAGGAGTGTGTGAATCGCGCTACATCGATATCCCCTATATCCGCGAATCGGTAAACAAAGGGAGCATTCCCGATCTGGGGGAAGCCTCGGCTCCGGATGTGGAACGGCTGATTGAATTACAACCGGAGGTGATCATGACTTCGCCCTTTCAGCATGTAAGCTATGGACGTGTATCGAAAACCGGTATTCCGCTAATTGAATGTGCCGACTATATGGAAGCTACGCCACTCGGTCGCGCCGAATGGATTCGTTTTCACGGACTGTTTCATGATTCGGAGCGATTATCCGATTCGCTCTTCAACATTACCGAACAGCGTTATAATGAACTCAAAGCGCGGGTTGCCAATACAACGGAGCGCCCTACGATGTTTGCAGAACGAAAATCGGGCCAGGCTTGGTTTATACCGGGAGGCAATAGCTATATGGCCAACTTTTACCGCGATGCAGGAGCAGCTTATTTATGGAGCGATAACGGGTCGGCGGGATCGATTTCACTCTCTTTCGAAGAAGTTTTCGATAAAGCGCAAGCTGCCGACTACTGGCTGCTGAAACATAACGGAGCGCAAACGCTCACCTACGCGCAGTTAAAACAAGATTACAGACTGTATGGTGAGTTCGAAGCGTATAAAAACCGAAATATTTATGTTTGTAACAGCGGGAAGGTACCGTTTTATGAAGAGATGCCGCTCCATCCCGACCGTGTATTGGCCGATTTGGTATGGATCTTTCATCCGGAGTTGATGGAAGGGTTTTCGCCGCGTTACTTCAAAAAGATGGAGGAATAACCGATGCGTAAAATCACATTAATTACCGGCGGCCAACGTTCGGGCAAAAGCAGCCATGCCATGCGGTTGGCTTTGGCCGAAGCAGAACGCCCTGTTTACCTGGCTACCTCCCGCATTTGGGATGAAGAGCATCGCCGCCGCATCGACCGGCATAAGGCGGAACGGGAAACGGGATGGGATAACCGCGAACAGGAAAAAGAGTTGAGCAAAGAGGATATCGCAGGGAAAACCGTGGTGATCGATTGTGTAACACTTTGGTGTACGAATTTCTTTTTCGACCTTGAAGCGGATGTGGATAAAGCGTTGAACGCCTTAAAAACGGAATTCGATCGTTTTACGAATCAGCAAGCCCACTTCATTTTCGTAACCAATGAAATCGGACTGGGAGGTGTATCCGAAAATCAGTTGCAACGCCGTTTTACCGACCTGCAAGGTTGGATGAATCAATATATCGCCCGAAACGCAGACGAAGTAATTCTGATGGTATCGGGTATTCCGGTAACAATCAAATCATAAACAAAAGTATGCAATTTCATATTTCCGAACCCAATCGGACGATTCTTCCGGAGCTGGAGTTCCGGCTGAATGATTTATCAAAACCCAAGGGATCATTGGGACGCCTTGAATCGTTGGCTTTACAAATCGGCTGGGTGCAACAATCGCTTACCCCTGCCCTTAACCAGCCGCAAAACATCATCTTTGCCGCCGACCATGGAATTGCGGCCGAAGGGGTGAGCCAATCGCCTCAAGAAGTTACCCGTCAGGTAATATTCAACTTTCTGGGCGGCGGCCAGGGAATAAACTTTCTGACACGCCAGCACGGATTCAAATTAAAGATCGTGGATGCCGGAGTAAACTATGATTTCCCTCCGCTTGAACGATTGATCGACAGGAAAATACGCAAATCGACCCGCAATTACCGCTACGAATCGGCAATGACGCCCGAAGAAACCACATTGGCGCTTCGTTATGGAGCCGAAATGGTGGACGAATGTAAACGTGAGGGGTCGAATATTCTGAGCTTCGGCGAAATGGGTATCGGCAATACCTCTACCTCGGCGATATGGATGTCGTTGCTTACGGGCATTGAGCTAGAGAAATGCGTAGGTGCCGGAAGCGGACTCGATTCGGCAGGTGTAAACCATAAAAAAGAGGTGCTCAAACAAGCGATCGCCAATTATAAAGGGAGTAACGAGGTGATGGAGGTGATCACCTATTTCGGTGGTTTGGAAATGGTGATGGCCGTGGGGGCGATGCTCCGCGCGGCTGAATCAGGAATACTTATTCTGGTAGATGGTTTCATTATGACAAGTTGCATGCTTGCCGCTTCTAAAATCGCTCCTGAAATAAGCCATTACGCCATTTACGGCCATTGTGGAGATGAAGCGGGCCATAAACTATTGCTCGATTATCTGCACGCAGATCCGTTATTACATCTGAACATGCGTTTGGGTGAAGGCACGGGTGCCGTGTGTGCATATCCGATCGTCGATTCGGCGGTGCGGATGCTGAATGAAATGAATACGTTCAGCAACGCGCGTATCATTAAATATTTTGACTGATATGAAAGCAATCGCAGCACTTATATTTTTCACCCGTCTGCCCCTTTACCGCTGGTTTGAAGTGCCCGGCGAATATTATAAGAATCTGGTAGCGTGGTGGTCGATGGCCGGATGGCTTACCGCATCGCTGACGGCCGGCATGTTATGGGTAAGTGCTTTACTGCTGCCCTATCCGGTTGCCGTGATATTGGCAATGACTGTACGGTTGCTGTTTACCGGCGCACTCCATGAAGACGGATTGGCCGATTTCTTCGACGGATTCGGAGGGGGACGAACAAAGGAGCGAATCCTGGCAATCATGAAAGATTCGCACATCGGTACTTACGGGGTGATCGGACTGATCTTTTATTTTGCACTTTGGTTCGCCTTAATCAGCTCGCTGACTCCGTTACAGGCGGTAATTACGATTCTTGTAGCTGATCCGGGGGCGAAATTCATCTCCTCGCTCATCATCAATCGGCTTCCTTATGCCCGGAAAGAGGAGGAGAGCAAGGCTCAGGTTATCTACACACCGATGAACATGAAAGAGGTGCTGACGACAGCTGTTTTCGGTTTATTGCCCTTACTGTTACTGCTTTCTCCGCTCAACTGGATGGTCATGGTAGCTCCGGCAGCCTTTCTGCTTCTGTTTTCCAATTACCTCAAAAAGAGAATCGGAGGTTATACGGGCGACTGTTGCGGAGCACTTTTCCTTTTCAATGAAATAATTATCATCACATCTTTAATTTGCATTTATCAATGGAATTGATTTTAATTCGCCACACGGCCGTCGATGTTCCGAAAGGAGTTTGCTACGGCCAGACCGATGTCGGACTGCAACCCACATTCGAAACAGAGGCACATCAGGTAAATACCCAATTACAAACTTTACTAAGCGAAGAGGAATATCCTGTTTTCAGCAGTCCCCTCTCCCGTTGCCGCCGCTTAGCCTCATTTTGTGGATATGAGGATCCGATTATCGAGGAGCGCGTATTGGAGATGAATTTCGGAGATTGGGAGATGCATGTATTCGAGGAGATCAGCGACGAGCATCTGCGCACCTGGTTTAACAACTGGATTGAAGAAACTCCGACCAACGGCGAAAGTTTTCTGACAATGATTGCCCGCGTGGGTGAATTCATTACCGAACTGAAAAACCAGGGACATAAACGGGCTGTTGTATTTACCCATGGCGGTGTAATCGCCTGCGCGCGTATTCATGCCGGCATCACCACTCCCGAAAAGGCATTCGAGAATCCGGCTGGCTACGGCGAGATCGTACGAATCCGATTTTAATCAGCGAATTGGCCGGACCTGCTGAGATAAGTCATGAAGTTTTCGTAAATTTGCTCTCCGACAAATTATATCTCAAGCCTACAGCATGACTGAAACCAATCCGCAACTCGAACTGGCCCAACATTTTATTCACTATACCGGCGTAAACCTGTTTCTTACGGGTAAAGCAGGAACGGGTAAAACCACGTTCCTGCGCAATTTGCGCCTGCATTCGCCCAAACGGATGATTGTACTGGCACCCACCGGTGTAGCCGCCATCAATGCGGGAGGTGTAACGATTCACTCTTTTTTCCAACTTCCTTTTGCCCCTTATCTGCCGGGTACGCAATCGTCGATGAACGGAGGCGGCAAACAGCTTGAGAATAAATTCAGCCGCGAAAAAATAAACATCATGCGCAGTCTCGACCTACTGGTTATCGACGAAATCAGTATGGTACGCTCCGACTTGCTCGACGCGGTGGATATGATTCTACGCAAATATAAAAACCGTTACAAACCTTTCGGGGGCGTACAGTTGTTATTGATCGGCGATGTTCAACAGTTGGCGCCCGTGGTACGCGATGAAGACTGGGCCATGCTGAGTCAATATTATCAATCGCCCTATTTCTTCCACAGCCATGCGCTGATGGAATCGAATTATGTAACGATTGAACTTAAGAAAATATACCGCCAGTCAGATCCGACCTTTGTAAACATACTCAACGCCATCCGTGAAAACCGGCTGGACGACCGTACGCTGAGTATTCTGAACAAGCGTTACATGCCCGATTTCAACCCGGAAGAAGAGGATGGCTATATCACCCTTACCACCCATAATTATCAGGCACAGGCTATCAATCAGCGGAAAATGGATGAACTGCCGGGTAAATCGTTTTCATTTAAAGCAATCATCGAGGGAAATTTTCCGGAATACTCTTATCCGACCGATGAGACCTTGCTGCTGAAAAAAGGGGCGCAGGTGATGTTTGTAAAAAACGATCCGACTCCCGAAAAACGCTTTTTCAACGGAAAGATCGGTCGCATCAAAGCAATCTCGGCAGCTTGCATCATTGTAGAGTGCGACGATCAGACCATTACCGTAGAACAGCAGGAATGGACAAATGCAAAATATACGATTCACCCCGATACGCAGGAGATTGTTGAAACCATCGAAGGAAAGTTTAAACAATATCCTCTGAAAAGCGCATGGGCCATTACAATTCATAAAAGTCAGGGACTCACGTTCGATCGCGCCGTCATCAATGCCGGAGCCGCCTTCTCGCACGGGCAGGTATATGTGGCGCTGAGCCGTTGCCGATCGCTCGAAGGGTTGGTGCTCACTTCGCCCATCCGGGCCTCTGTCATTGTGAGCGACCAGACCGTAGAGAGCTTTACGAAATATACCGAAGAACATCAACCGGATGAAACCCTGCTGGCCAATGCCCGCGAACATTATTTTCTGGAACTGGTGGGCGAGCTGTTCGACTACCGACCTATTATGAACCGACTGCAACATCTGGCCCGCATTTTCGACGAATACTTGTCGAAACTCTATCCGGAGCGTTTGGTGAAATACAAAGAAGCGTTGCTTGAAACCGATCAGCATTTGGCACAAGTGGGCATCCGCTTTCGCAATCAACTCGCTTTGTTGAGCCGGGAGTGGAAAGATTTCGAAGAGAACGAAGTGATTCAGGAGCGTATACGCAAAGGGGTAACCTATTTTACCGATCATACCAGCCGCATCCTCATCCCGCTTATACAAGACGGATTGCCGGAAACCGACAACAAAGAGATTGCTTCGCAACTCGACAAAGAGTTTACTCAGCTGGCCGAAGCCGTGCAGTTGAAACAAGCTACCCTGGATGCCTCTGCACAGGGGTTTTCTATCAAGAACTATCTCGATAAGAAAGCGAAGGCATCCATTCAGAATGCCAAACCGAAGAAGAGCGGATCGGCATCGAAAGTGCAGAAAGTGGAAGTTTCGTCCGATATCCAAAATCCGGGTCTTTATGTAAAATTACGTAACTGGCGTCGCGATATGGCAGACGAGCTCAATGTGCCTGCCTATACCATCTTTCATCAAAAAGCATTGCTGGGACTTGCAAACCGTATGCCTACAAATAAGACCGAACTGCTCTCAATTCCGGGAGTCGGGAAAAAGATTGTAGAAAATTTCGGAGTAAAAATCATCGAACTGATTGACGAATACCGTGCCGACGAAGGACATACGCTTTTATAAACTTTTTAATTAAAAGGTTGTTTATATAGTTACGTATTATTTTACAAAACCTATATAAACAACCTTTAATAATGACTACCGTCCTTAATCTGAAAAAATGGCGATTAAAACACCGGATCATTCGCAACATGCATTTACTGGTGTTATTGCTCTGCCTTATATTGATTGTAATGATCTCAATCGATATATTTCGCGATGCGCCCGGGCTTACTCATCAGCTTTATATGAAGATTCAGTTCTGGATCTGTATGGTTTTCATCGGGGATTTCTTTATTGAATTTTTCCTGAGCGAACGCAAGATGCATTATCTATGGACGCATATTCTTTTTTTACTGGTATCGATCCCTTATCTGAGTATTATCGAATACAGCGGTATCCAGTTTAAGGCCGAAACCGAATACTTTCTGCGCTTTATACCATTGATTCGGGGTGGCTATGCATTGGCAATCGTCGTAAGCTGGCTTTCGTATAATTCAGTATCCTCCCTTTTCGTCACTTACCTTACGATTTTGCTATCTACCGTTTATTTCTCTTCTCTTTTGTTTTATAGTGTGGAGCAGAGTTTGAATCCGTTGGTAACCCAATACAGCGATGCGCTTTGGTGGGCATTTATGGACGTTACTACGGTAGGCTCTAACATCTACGCCGTCACCAGTTTTGGCAAAGTACTCTCGGTGCTGCTCGCCGCGATGGGAATGATGATGTTTCCAATCTTTACCGTTTACATTACCAACCGCGTGGTAGCAGAAGATAAGAAAAAGAAAGCCGCTTTCGAGCAACTCTTTAAAAGCGGTCAGATTCCGGAAGGTGCTTCTCAACAAGAAGTAAGTGATATGGAAGCAAATGCAAAAGTAGATTCCGGCTCCGGGAAAGAGGAAAAACCCAAAGAGGAGAAATAAATATTTTAGCTTCCAAAAAGGATCGCCCCCTTTCCCTTTTTTACCATCTGCGATAAAAAAGGGAAAGGGGGCGATCTGTTTATATCAATAAAGAAGTAGCTTACAGCGCTTCGATCTCTTTCAGCCACATTGCCGCGCTGGCATCACTCGGCATACGCCAATCGCCGCGAGGCGACAGGTTTACAGACCCCACTTTCGGCCCGTCGGGCATACTTGAGCGCTTAAACTGCTGCGCAAAGAAGCGGCGGAAGAAAGTATGCAACCACTTTTTAATCACCTCGTCCGAATATATATCACCGAACGCAATCTGCGCCAGATAGTAGATCTTGGCCGGACGGAAACCGTTATGAATGAAATTATACAGATAGAAATCGTGCAGTTCGTAAGGCCCCACCAAATCTTCGGTTTTCTGAGCGATGTTGCCCTCTGTATCCGCCGGCACGAGCTCCGGACTGATTGGTGTATCCACGATATCCAGCAGAATCTCTTTTGCCCGTTCATCTATCCGATGCTTGGCCACCCAGGTTACAAGATACTGTACAAGCGTTTTCGGAATGCTGGCGTTTACCCCATACATCGACATCTGGTCGCCATTGTAAGTAGCCCATCCCAGTGCCAACTCCGAAAGGTCACCCGTACCGATTACCATACCGTTGGTCTGGTTCGCCATATCCATCAATATCTGTGTACGCTCACGCGCTTGCGAATTTTCATACGTAACATCATGCACCGAGCTATCGATGCCCAAATCTTTAAAATGTTGTATACAGGCATCTTTAATGCTGATTTCACGAATAGTTATGCCCAATACCTTCATAAGATTGATGGCATTGTTATAAGTACGGTCGGTTGTACCGAAACCGGGCATCGTTACCCCTATGATTCGGTCGCGGGCAATTTTTAATTTATCAAAAGTCTGCACGCATACCAGTAAAGCCAATGTAGAATCGAGTCCGCCTGAAATTCCGATTACAGCTGTCTGAGCATGCGTATGCAGCATACGTTGCGCCAGTCCGCTCACCTGAATCTGGAAAATCTCTTCGCAAACCTCATGCATCTCTGGCAAAGCAGGCACAAACGGATGCGCGACTACATGGCGATCGAGTTGTTCCGTCGGAATCGGCTGCGGTAAATCGAACGGAATACGACGGCAAGTCAGGTCGAGACTCGTATCAAGCGAAAGGAATGTCGTTGTGCGGCGACGCACCCCCTCCAAACGTTCGATATCCACATCGCCGATCACCAGCTGACGTTCGAAAGAGAAACGCTCCGTCTCATGCATAATCGATCCGTTTTCAGCAATGATTCCGTTGCCGGCCAACACCACATCTGTCGTTGATTCGCCGAATCCGGCCGATGCATACAGATAGGCTGATATCGTGCGGGCCGATTGCTGGGCAATCAGCTTACGTAAATATTTATTCTTACCCACGAGCTCATTGCTCGCCGAAAGATTGATCAATAGATTGGCTCCCTGCAACGCCTGTTTGGAAGATGGAGGAATAGGCACCCACAAGTCTTCACAAATTTCGATACCCAGCGTTACCGATTTATGTTCAAAGATAAGATCGGTACCGAACGGCACTTTCTGGCCGCACAATTCAATCGTATCGACATTGGCGTCGCGTCCGGATGTAAACCAGCGTGCTTCGTAAAATTCGCTGTAATTAGGTAAATATATTTTCGCTACTACGCCGAGTATTTTTCCCTGCGTAAAGACCAGCGCCGCATTATACACCTTATTGCCTACCGCTACCGGCAAACCCACTACCTGCACCAACGGTAAATCGGCCGTATTGCGCAGAAGCAGATCAAGACAACGCTCTGTTTCGTCCAACAGAAACGGCTGCCCGAACAAATCGCCACATGTATAGCCCGTAAGCGAAAGCTCCGGGAATGCGATTACGGAAACCCCTTTTTGCGCAGCCTCACGGCTAAGGGCTTCGATTTGTTGCATATTATAAAAACAGTCGGCTACCTTCACAACAGGAACGGCTGCCGCTACTTTCAAGAAACCGTAATTCATATTCAGTTATTCTAGTTTTAAATATCAAACTTACACAAGAATCTACAAACTACAGTGCGAAGGAGGGTAATATTTATGTAATTTAATTATACAATCCTATCGGATGGGGCATAGTAAATCGTTTTTTCATATTCAGCCGATTTGCATTACCTTCGCAATCACTAATTTTAATGAACTGAAGCCCGTGTTTGATCACCAATCCGTGAACCTTCCGATCGTGGAGGTCATCCCTGAGATAAAAGAGAAACTCCAAGATAACAATACCCTTATACTGAGCGCTCCTCCGGGAGCCGGGAAAAGTACCCTGTTACCGTTGGCCTTAATGGAAGAGGTTTGGTTGCAAGGGCAAAAAATCGTAATGCTCGAGCCCCGACGTCTGGCAGCTCGTACCATCGCCATGCGTATGAGCGACCTTCTTAACCAGCCGGTAGGTGACAAAGTGGGCTATCGCGTCCGTTTTGAAAGCAAGATTTCAGCCAATACCCAAGTAGAGATTCTCACCGAAGGGATTCTAACCCGCATGTTGCAGCAAGACAATTCGCTCGAAGGGATTGGAATGATCATTTTTGACGAATTCCACGAGCGTAGCCTCTTTGCAGAAGTGGCCCTGGCCTTATGTCGCGAAGCGCA
>JAVVPN010000009.1:18439-58867 GCA_036655755.1 Bacteroidales bacterium
GAGGGAGAAATACGCCGCTGCGAAGAACTGTTGCGCAAGCAGTTGCCCCACTTCCGCATTCACCCGCTCTTCGGCTCGCTGCCCCCCAACAAACAATATGCCGCTATTATGCCCGACCGCGATGGTCGCCGCAAAATCGTACTGGCCACCTCCATTGCAGAAACTTCGCTTACAATAGAGGGGATTCGCATCGTGGTGGACAGCGGATTTACACGCACCTCACGTTTTAATCCGAACAACGCCCTGTCGCGTCTGGAAACAGTGATGGTTTCAAAAGATATGGCCGACCAGCGAGCAGGACGTGCCGGACGATTAGGCGCCGGTGTATGCTTCCGATTATGGAGTAAGGCTACCCACGAGCGTTTGGCAGAACACCGCACCCCGGAAATAGAGGAAGCCGACCTGGCCTCGATGACGCTCGATATGGCCGTATGGGGAGTACAAGACATTGCTGGGATGACTTGGCTTACACCTCCACCGAAAGGACATCTCGGGCAAGCGACCGAACTACTTCACGAGCTTGAAGCACTCGAAAACGGCAAGATCACCCGCTACGGCCACCAAATGCACAAATTACCCTGCCACCCGCGTATCGCCCATATGCTGATTTGTGCGAAAGAGATGGAGCAACTCCCTTTGGCTACCGACATCGCGGCAATCCTGGAAGAACGCGATCCACTGCCGAAAGATTCCGGAATCGATATCAACCTGCGTATCGAAGCATTGCGCCGTCATCGCGACCGCCGGGGAGATGCTCCCCTGTTTGCCCGTATCGAAAAGATAGCTGCTTCTTACCGCCAATTATTTGGGATTATACCAGATAATGGGGCTGTTGATCCTTATACAACAGGGTATCTGCTTGTTCATGCATATCCGGAACGAATAGCGTCCGCTACTCCGGGCAACAATGCGCAGTTCCGATTGGCCAATGGTTCTATGGCTACGGCCGGACGAACCGACGATTTGGCTTACGAATCGTGGCTTGCGGTGGCTCAGATGGATGCCCGCGACGGTTTGGGACGTATTTTCATGGCTTCACCAATCAATCCGCAAGATTTATTGCCGCTTGTGAAAGAGCGCGACGTGATCAGTTGGGACAGCAAGAAGGGTGGCTTAATCGCCCAGTCGGAAATGCGCATCGGCAACTTGTTGCTCAAAAGCAAACCGCTTGCCAACATCCCCTCCGGCCAACGTATTACAGCCATTTGTGAAGCGATTGGTAAAGAGGGTGAACAACTGCTTGATTTTAATGAAGAGGTAACCCAATGGCAGAACAGAGTATTAAGCTTACGGAAGTGGCGAAAAGAGGAATGGCCCGACGTAAGTACTACGGCTTTATTATCTACCTGCAAAGAGTGGCTTGCACCCTATCTTGAGAATATATCGAAAGCAGAAGAACTGAAACGGATACGACTAACGGAGGTCTTACAGTTTCATCTTGATTATACTCTGCAACAACAGTTAGACCTGTTTGCTCCGGCGCGTATAGAAGTTCCTAGTGGCTCACAAATCAAACTCGAATATTTCCCGGACGGAGCACAGCCGATTCTCGCCGTGCGCCTGCAAGAAATGTTCGGTTTGCCCGAAACGCCTCGTATCAATGAAGGAAGTGTTCCTGTATTACTCCACCTGCTTTCTCCCGGTTTTAAACCGGTACAGGTGACTTCAGATCTGAGTAGCTTTTGGAATAACGCTTATTTCGAAGTAAAAAAAGAGTTGCAACGCAGGTATCCAAAACATGTATGGCCCGATAATCCGTGGACCGAAGAGGCGGTGCGGGGTGTGAAAAGAAGAAATACATGACTAAAAAGGGTATAAACGTCCCTCTAATTAATAATATTATGTAAAAATCGCATATCAATTATTAAGAATTTGTCCATTTAATAATTTTCCTTCGATAGTTGTTGCTTAATCTTAATTGAATGTTTTACATTTGTATTATAAAAGGCTAAGTAACTAACTTAATGAAATTAAAATTCATCACCTCCCCTTTTAGATGGTACTACATAGGCGCCGCTTTGCGTTTTATGACATCTCCTTGGGAAATATACCGAATTACCCACTACGACGGGTATCTTGCAAATACTAAACACAGGAAGATTTACGAAGATTACAGTAATTACCGTAATTCTCATAAATACAATCGTTGAAACGATATCACCTTATCAGGTAAAAAACAGATAAGATGATATCGTTTCTTTGTTTTGTTCGTATTTAATAAATTTATCATACATTTATACAAGATAAATTTAGCAGCAAGAGGATATGAAAAACAATAGCCAGACTCTAACGACTCCTGTAGATCAGGAAATCACTGACCAAACCATTTATTCTTACCATTTACCGGATTTCGGCAAAGCAACCATCCGCGAAGTTGTAGCTATATCGAATGAGCTTGAAAACAAAACCAACACAGAATTTATTCACATGGAGATGGGTGTGCCCGGCTTGCCCGCATCAGCTATCGGTATCAAAGCCGAAATTAATGCACTTGAGTCTGGTGTAGCATCTATTTATCCTGTAATCGACGGACTCCCGGAACTAAAGAAACAAGCATCCCGATTTGTCAAAGCATTTATAAACACCGATATCGCCCCTCAAGGATGCGTACCGGTAGTGGGTTCGATGCAAGGCACATTCGCATCGTTTCTTACCTGCTGCCAGTGTGATGAAACAAAAGATACGATTCTGTTTATCGATCCCGGGTTTCCGGTACAAAAGCAGCAACTAACCGTAATGGGTTATAAAATGGCAAGTTTTGACGTTTACGAATATCGGGGTGAAAAACTACATGACAAACTGGAAAGTTATCTTCAGAAAGGAAATATAGCAGCCATCATCTATTCCAACCCCAACAACCCATCCTGGATTTGCCTCAACGAAGATGAACTTAAAACCATAGGATCATTGGCTACCCGATATGACACGATTGTGCTTGAAGACCTTGCCTATTTTGCAATGGATTTCCGCAAAGAGCTCGCTATGCCATTTGAAGCCCCCTATCAGCCATCCGTATCCCGTTATACGGATAAATACATTCTGCTGATTTCAGCCTCCAAGGCATTCAGTTATGCCGGCCAACGTATCGGAGTAGCATGTATATCAGATAACCTTTATCATCAGTCTTATGCAGGATTAACCAAACGCTATGGCGGAGGTACTTTTGGCACCGTATTCATCCATCGGGTACTTTATGCGATTTCATCAGGAACCAGCCATTCTGCCCAATATGCATTGGCGGCCATGATGAAGGCGGCCTGTGATGGTAAATACCGGTTTCTTGACGAGGTAGGTGAATATGGCCGACGCGCACACCGGTTAAAAGAGATTTTCATTAAAAACGGATTCTATATTGTTTATGATAAGGATCTGGATGAAGAGGTGGCTGACGGATTTTATTTTACCATCGGTTATCCGGGTATGACCGGAAGCGAATTAATGAAAGAATTAATTTACTACGGTATCAGTGCGATTTCGCTGGTAACAACAGGCAGCCATCAGGAAGGGTTACGCGCCTGTGTATCATTTATCAAAGAAAATCAATACGACCTTTTAGAACAACGGTTACAGCAGTTTAAACAGAACCATCCTCTAAATATTTAAAATCAATAAATTATAGAAAAAAGTAAAGAGGGATATTTTGTTTTATCAATTCTAATCTTTAATTTAGGTAAACGACTTAAATACCTGAAGATATGATACTCAAAACCGATCTCTTCAAGATTCAACATAGCGATCTGAAACCACAGGCCGGAAGCCTGCTAATTTCAGAACCATTCTTAAATGAGGTTTACTTTCAGCGCGCTGTCATTCTGATGATCGAATGTGAAAATACGGGAGGAATGGGATTGGTATTAAACAAATCGGGCGATCTGATTCTGAACAATCTGATTGAAGGATTGGATCAGGTAGATCAGATTCCGCTGTTTTGCGGAGGTCCGGTACGTCGTGACCGGCTCTTCTATCTGCATACATTAGGTGAAATCATACCCGGTTCTATCCCGGTGGGAAATAATCTTTATATTGATGGCGACTTTGATCTGATTTTAGCCTATTTGCGAAGCGGAAATCAGATTGAAGGACGCATCCGTTTCTTCCTTGGGTATGCCGGTTGGGAATATGACCAGTTACTTGAAGAAATTAAAGAGGATGCCTGGATCGTGGCAGAAAACAAACTCAATTTCCTTCTTGAAGAAGAAGGAAACAAGTTCTGGCGTGACAGTTTATTAACTCTCGACAAAAAATACCATCAATGGCTTAATTATCCGGCAGAGCCTTTTCTTAATTAATCTTTGTGTTTTAATCGCTGCATGATCGCCACGTTTTCATAACGGTCGGCAATACGTATCCAATCTTTCAGAATACCCTTCGTTTCATAACCCGCTTTATGAAACAGTTTACTACTGGCTATATTACTTTCCGGCACATGGGCATATAACATATGAATTCCCATAAAACGAAAAGCATACGCGTCGAGCAGATTTAAAGCATGCAGCGCAATCCCTTTTTGCTGCCAATCCGCATCAATCAATACACCTACCGCCGCACGTCGGTGAAACGGATCGAAATCGAACAGATCGACCATTCCGATACAAATATTGGTTTGCTTATCAATGATCATCAGGCGCAATTGACGCGTCTGATAAAAATCACCACCTCCCGAAGCAATATACTCTTTCAGGATATACCGTGAGAAAGGCGCAATCGTAGACCCGTAGTTCCAAAGAGTTGTATCATTCTCCCATTTGTAAATTACACTAAGATCCTCCGGTTCGGGAGCCCGAAGCGCGATAATATGATTAGCCAGCATATTCAGATGTTATATAATATTGATTAGACGACACTATTGTCTTACTTTGTTGTGTATGAATACAAAAATCCACTTTTTCAGATTGCAGTTTTTCCATTAATGAAAGCATATCGCCATAATTGAGTCTCGAATCCGATAATACCACATTCGATATTTCATTATTCCGAATAAGCAGCCGAAGCTCATCCGCTCGCATCCGGTCGGCAGAACAAGTATAAAGGCGGTCGTCCTGTTGCATCCCACTAAACATTTGTTGAATATGAGCAGCACATGTTTCTGAAGCACAAACCAATACACGGTTCGGATTTCTTTTTTTGACACTCCTCAACGGAGCGCTACACGCGAAAAACATACGGTAAACAGCAGCCATACATGCCCGTAAAGCAATTGCAAAACGGATAAAAATGGTATAAACAAAAGAGGAATGAGGATTATGTTTCTTAAAGAAAATATCCATCGCCTCATAAAAAATCTTCACATACCGAATCGTATGTTTAGGGGTACTCTCTCCTTTATAATGAAGTATTTTTTCGGGAAGGTAATAATTACGGTAACCCGCACTTGTAATCCGGAAAGAAAGATCAATATCTTCGCCATACATAAAAAACTGCTCATCAAGCAATCCGGCCTTATCCAATGCCTTACGGCGCAACATCATAAAGGCACCGGCAAGCACATCGATAGAATGAATTTCGTTTTCATCGAGATATCCTAAAGCATAACGTCCGAAAAGACGTGAAGAAGGGAATAAGGCCGACAGTCCGAATATTTTGCAAAACGAAACCCATGGAGTTGGCATACTTCGCTTCGATTCCGGCAAAAAGCTACCATGACTATCAATCATCTTTACCCCTACTCCGCCCGCATCCGAATGAATTTTCATAAATTCGAGTACATGCTCGAGTACGTTTTCACCCAACAAGGTATCCGGATTCAATAACAAGACAAACTCCCCTTTCGACAAACGGATTGCCTGGTTATTTGCTCTGGCAAACCCTACGTTCTCATGATTTTCAATAAAAGAAACTTCCGGAAAAAGAGGTTTGAGATATTTTACCGAATCATCCTGCGAATCATTATCCACCACAAAAATCTCAACAGATAAATTTTCCGTTGCTTTACGCACAGAAAGCAGACATTGCTCGAGAAGATATTTTACTTTATAATTGACTATTATGATACTGACACTTGTCAGAACAGATGCACTCATGTTTTTCCTTTCTTTTCCGAATAAGGTTATGCCTTTAATAACGGAAAGGCAAATGGTTTTAGTATAAGATCAGGAGTTTATTCTTGCTCATCCTGTTGTTGCGAATCCTCTTTATCGTCCTCTTTTTCTACTTCTGGGAATAAGTCGCATTGTATTTTTTTCAGCGATGGAATACAAAACATAGACGCTACCAAACCCATACCCGCACACAATAAAAACGAATAAGAATAGGTAAGAAAATAAAACGTGATATTAATAAAAATAGTCAACCACAACAAAGCTAGGCGCAACAAACTGTTTTTGCGATACTCCTTTTCTTTCGGTGCCCAATCGGGCAGATCAGAGATACGCGAAATCTGTTTGCCAAAATACCACAATGAAAAAGGTATCAATCCCAACGTTAGTAAAACTGAAAAACTCTGCAACTGAATCGCCATATCGCCCGTTACGGCAGGCAAACTAACAGGACTTTTACTTAAAAGCACAATAAACAGAATCAGCGAGATCAAGAATAGATTATACTGCCAACGCAATGATTTATAAAGAGGCGCCACTAACTCGGGCGAAAAAAGAAGTTCTTTCTTATCAGTCATAACAAATTAAATTTTAAAAGCATCCGTAAATAACGTCCGGTTTACAATCGAACGACCTAAAGTAATTTCATCAGTATATTCAATTTCATCCCCGATTGAAATACCCCGGGCAATAATACTGATTTTTACCTGATACGGAGCTAATTTACGAAAAATATAAAAATTGGTGGTATCACCCTCCATGGTAGTGCTTAAAGCCAAAATTATTTCTTTCACGTTACCGGATTTAACCCGTTCTACCAGGCTCTCTATTTGTAAGTCATTCGGGCCTATCCCATCCATGGGCGAAATAATCCCTCCCAAAACATGATACAATCCTCTGAACTGACGGGTATTTTCAACCACCATCACCTCCTTCACATTTTCAACGACGCAAATAACAGACGCGTCGCGCTCTTCATCAGCACATAATGAGCATACATCGGTATCCGATATATTATGGCACATTTTGCAATATTTTACATCTTTCCGCAAGCGAATAATTGCATTGCCAAAATTTTCAGCTACCGAAGATTCCTGTCGTAACAAATGCAAAACCAAACGCAGCGCCGTCTTTCGCCCCACGCCGGGTAGTTTTGAAAATTCATTGACAGCATCTTCCAATAATACAGAAGGATATTTCTGATTCATTCCAACTAATTTAGTAAGTGTGCAAATTTAAAAAAAAGAGCTATACTGACACCTATTCATCGCGAAATATACCTATTCTGAAAACAGCACTCTATCTCAAAAGTTTGTTATCTTTGTAAAAGAATGTCGCCAACAGACATCTAAATCTGTTTTTATGGAAATCAAAGACGCAAAATTTATTATCAGCAATACGGACATCAAAAAATGTCCTGAAGGGAATTTACCCGAATATGCATTTATCGGTCGCTCGAACGTAGGAAAATCATCATTAATCAATATGCTTGCCAGCCGTAAAGGATTGGCCATGACCTCTTCGATGCCGGGTAAAACGCAGCTTATAAATCATTTCATGATTAATGACGAGTGGTATATCGTTGACCTTCCGGGGTACGGTTATGCTCAGCGAGGAAAAGAGGGACGTGAGAATATTCGCCGCATCATCGAGAATTATATTCTTGAGCGCGAACAAATGACCTGTCTGTTCCTGTTGCTCGACAGCCGCCACACTCCTCAAAAAATCGATATGGAGTTTATGGAATGGTTGGGCGAAAACGGTATCCCGTTCTGTATCGTATTTACAAAACTCGACAAATTAAGCAAACGTCAGATTGCTGATAACCTGAAAGCTTATAAAGACAAACTTTCAGAACAATGGGAAGAATTACCTCCTATTTTCGAAACTTCTTCTGAAGCGAGACTAGGTCGCGAAGAGATTCTTAACTGGATTGAACAGGTTAATAAATCGCTTCGGTAAATAATCGTCCATGCCTTATTCTCATTTTTAAATTTATGGAAAACGAAAATATCAACGACAGCTTCATGCGTCAGGCTATTGAGCTGTCTATCCGGAATGTTGCCAACGGCGGCGGACCCTTTGGCGCTGTAATCGTAAAGAACAATCAGGTGGTCGCAACCGGCACCAACCGGGTTACGTCTGAAAACGATCCGACAGCACACGCCGAAGTAACCGCTATACGAAATGCTTGCAAGGAATTAGGTACATTCGACTTGTCGGGTTGCACGATCTATTCGTCGTGCGAACCTTGTCCAATGTGTCTGAGTGCCATTTATTGGGCACACCTTGACAAACTTTATTACGGAAATACAAAAGAGGATGCCGATGCTATCGGATTTAGCGATCAATTCATTTACGAAGAGCTGGCGCTAAAACCGGTCGTACGCAAACTTCCTTCTGAAAATAAAATGCGTAAAGAAGCGCTTGCCGCTTTTAAGGCATGGAACGATAAAGCTGATAAAATAACTTATTAAAAGATAGAAAACCATTATGATGCACACCTGGTTTGAATGTAAAGTCAGATATGACAAAACGCTGGAAAATGGCATGCAAAAGAAAGTAACCGAACCGTATCTGGTAGATGCGCTTTCCTTTACAGAGGCCGAAGCCCGCATTATCAAAGAAATCACACCCTTTATTAATGGTGAATTTGAGATTGCCAACATCAAAAAGGCAAAAATCAATGAGATGTTTTTTGATGAAACCGGCGACAGATGGTATAAATGCAAAGTAAATTTCATCACATTGGATGAAAAAAGCGGCATGGAGAAAAAAACAGCCAGCAACATGATGGTACAGGCTTCCGATTTACCCAAAGCTCTCACCGGGCTGACTCAGGGTATGTTGGGAACATTGGCCGATTACGAAATCGCCACCATTACGGAAACCCAGATTATGGATGTATATCCATATGTCTCACCCGAAGACCAGGTTTAAATAATGACAACGGTTCAGGATAATTTGAATGAGATCCGGGCTACCATTCCTGCGGGAGTTACATTGGTAGCCGTTTCTAAGTTTCATCCGGTAGAAGCTTTACAAGAAGCCTACGACGCTGGACAGCGCGTTTTCGGCGAAAGCAAGGTTCAGGAACTAACTGCAAAGGAGCACTCTTTACCCAAAGACATACAATGGCACTTTATTGGTCATTTACAAACAAATAAGGTAAAATACATTGCTCCGTTTATCACTATGATTCATAGTGTGGATTCATATCGTCTGCTACAAGAGATTAACAAAGCTGCGGCAAAAGAAAACCGGACAATCGACATTTTGCTTCAGATTCATATCGCAAGCGAACAAACTAAATTCGGATTCTCTCCCGAAGAGGTTACCGAATTACTAAGTACCCATCCGTATGCCGAATGGAAACATATCCGGATCAGAGGACTCATGGGAATGGCTACTTTTACTGACGATACAAACCGGATCCGGCAAGAGTTCCGATCACTGCGCGATCTATTTGAACAACTTAAGACCCGATTTTTTGCGTCCGATCCCGATTTCAATGAATTGTCATTTGGCATGAGCGACGATTATCTGATCGCAATTGAAGAAGGGAGTACAATGGTACGAATCGGGAGCAGTATATTCGGAGTCAGAAACTATTAATATGCTTTCTTTGTTAGATTAAAACATAAAAAAAATCCATACTATGAATAAGATTGATTTGGGAGTTTCCTACGCGGGGCTTTCTCTGCGTAACCCTATTATTATTTCAAGTTCCGGCCTTACAGAAACGGTAGATAAAGTTAAGATATTAGAAAAAAGTGGAGCTGGCGCGGTTGTACTTAAATCGTTGTTTGAAGAACAGATCATGATGACGGTGCATGAAGAACAGACTAAAATGGATAGTGATTATCCGGAAGCATTTGATTTTCTGCGCACATTCATCACGACCGACCATGTAGGCAAATATCTGCAACTGATCAAAGATTGTAAGGCAGAATGTACCATTCCGGTAATCGCAAGCATCAACTGCTACACAATGCGTAACTGGACTGAATTTGCGCTGCAAATTCAGGAAGCCGGAGCGGATGCCTTAGAGGTAAACATCATGTTGGTGGATACCGACAAAGCTTTTACGCATGGCTCTACCGAATTACTTCACATTCAGATCCTTGCCGAACTAAAGAAAATACTGAAGATTCCGGTAATCATGAAGTTAAGCCGTCAGTTTACAAACCTGGTTGGTTTGGCTAATCAGATTCAGCATAACGATGGCAATGCGATTGTTTTATTTAATCGCCCTTACACTCCTGATATCAATATCAAGAATATGAGCTTCATGCCGGCCCCTCTATTTACAGAGGCTTCGTTCTTCCACGAAACATTGCGCTGGACAGGAATCATTTCCGGTATCGTCCCTCAGATCGACATTGCTGCCTCGGGAGGTATCCATAACGGCGACAACCTGATTAAGATTTTGCTTGCCGGAGCTAAAACCGCAGAAATCTGTTCTGTCATTTACAAAGAAGGGCCGGATGTAATTCCGCATATGCTCACTCAACTGACCGAATGGATGAATGCGAATAATTTCGATCGGATCGATCAATTCAGAGGGAAACTGAATTTCGCAAATTTCGAAGATGAAAACTATTATGAACGTACACAGTTTATGAAGTATTTCTCGAACAAGGATACTTATCCACCAATGTAAACAGAAAAATTTTACAGCCGTTTTTATAGCCGCTACAAATTATTTTCTTCGCCGAAAGTAATTCGTAGCGGCTTATTTTTTGCACGGCGCATAAAGATTAAAATAACATTGCCATACTTGAGGACGTAAAAAATCCGTCTTTTTCTACGATGTAGAGAAAAAGACGGATAAAAAATCTAATATAAAATTATTCTGAAGGCGGAATTAACACTGTATCAATCAAATAAACCACACCATTAGAAGCATAAACCGGAGCACTCAAGGCAACATTGTTTACATACAGCGTACCGTTCTTCTGGGTAATCGCTAAAGTAGCACCATTGAGGGTAGTCAGCGTCATTCCGTTAGTCAATTGAGCAGGCGCATATTCGCCGTTAACCACATGATACAACAGAATCGAAGTCAACTGACCGGATGGATCTGCTAAGAGGGCTTCCAATGTACCTGCAGGTAAAGCGGCAAATGCACTGTTTACCGGAGCAAACACTGTTAGCGAAGCATCTTCATCTTCTAAAGCACCCTCAAGATTTGCAGCATCCACCGCTGTTTTGAGTGTACTCAAGTCGGATGTTTGCTGTACGGCTTCCCAAATATCTGAAGGTGGAAGCAACACCTCTTTGATCAGATATACTACCCCATTCGAGGTATAAATCGGATCACTTAAAGCCACCCCATTTACAAAAATACGACCATCTTTATGGCTGATTGCCACAGTAGCGTCATTAAGCGTAGTTAAGGTCGTTTGTTTTTTCAATTCGGATGGCGCGTATTGACCACTCACTACATGATAAGCCAAAATATCTGTCAACTCTCCGGTAGGATCGGCCAACAAAGCATCGAGCGTACCTGCAGGCAACGCGGCAAATGCGCTATTTACGGGCGCAAACACAGTAAGCTTAGTATTCGGATTTTGTAATTCACCCTCAAGCTTAGCTGCCAGAATTGCCGTTTCAAGCGTTCCCAAATCTGCAGTTTCTTGCACCGCATTCCAAAGATTCCCACTTATTTTGACGTAATTATCATCATCGTCATTATCACATGCCACAAATCCAAGTGGTAGTATCAACATCAACAAAAAACACCATTTTTTCAACATACCTGTTACTCAATTTTTAGGTGAAACATTAAAAAGGTGTACTTGCTACCCTTCTTTCTAAAGAAACACGCTTCCGTAAGAAAATGTTCATATTTCCGTAACGTATTTCTCCCTCCTGCTCGAATGATGGTTCGCGAGCAACCCGAACGTCGCTCGCGAAGAACACAAACGCCGCCCGCGAAGAACACAATGATCATTCCGCGAGCGACGTTCGGGTTCTTGGCGGACGGTTACTGTGTTGGCCGCGGACGGGAGTCAGATTGCTCGTGAACCAACAAACAAAAGCGTACCAGATAAGTTCTTCGGGTATAAGACAGGATAAAACACAACCTATCACAAAGCAAAAAAGAGAATACCTCCGAAGACGTATTCTCTTTTTTGTAAATCAGTAAGATTATATTAAAAGAATTTATGCCGCTTAAACATCCATATTCCAAACAATGAAAGACAGATGGACCCCATGATAACAATCCAGAAGCCGTATTGATTTGCTTCGAGATTATTGGGAACATTCATTCCATACATACTTGCCACAACTGTCGGAATCATTAAAATAATCGACACGGAGGTCAACTGCTTCATAATCACATTCAGGTTATTCGAAATAATCGACGCATACGCATCCATTGTTCCGGCAAGAATATCACTATAGATATTGGCCGTAGTATATGCCTGTTTCAGTTCAATATCCACCTCATCAATCAGATCGTCATCGAACGGAGCACCCGACGTACGCAAATATTTCTGCAATCGGGCCAGCACCACCTCATTGCCACGCAAAGAGGTAATGAAATAAACCAAGCATTTTTCGAAACGCATCAGCTGATGCAACTCTTCATTCCGAATCGACTCTTCGAGCGAACGTTCGGCTTCTTTGATTTGCTGATTCATCTGTTTCAGGTACTTCAGATACCATACCGAAGAGGAAAGAAATAAAGAAAGCAGCAAATCGATATCGGTACGCTTATTAATATTCTTGCGAATGGTATAGCGCACAAAATCGGAGGCCATATCGGTCTGATAATGGCAAATGGTAATAAAAATATCACCTTTCAATAAGATACCAAAGGGAACCGTGCTAAAGGGCGAGGAGCTTTCCTCAATTTTGTAGGGAATACGTAGGATGGTCATTAACCAGCCATCTTCAACCTCAATACGGGGCCGTTCTTCAACGTCCTCGATGTCTTTTATAAAATCTATCGGGAGATCATACGTTTTCTGCAACTCTATCAACTCAGATTGCGAGGGATTAGTCACCTCTATCCAACAACCGGGTATCCATTTTTCAACCGAGGCAAATCCGTTTTCACATACCAGAAAATCCACCATACTGATCCTCCTTTCTTCTATTCATCCTATCACAGGATATTCAACAATAATTTTATTTTCACTGCGAAAATAACGTTTTATTTTACTTTTAGAAAGGAATCAGTAAACTTATTCTCTTGCAGAGCACTCGAATCAGATAACCATTCTTCCATGATAATTGTTATAATAGAAGTAACAACCTAAAACCCTGCATGTATGATTAAGAGTTTAGATGATAAATCGTTTAAGGCTGATATTATCGATTACGAAAAAGGGCCCGATGCGCCTTATGAAATTAAAAGAAACAGTATCATAGAATTTTATCTTACAAGCTGCCCCCATTGCCAGGCAATGTGGCCAACGGTAGAAGCGGCTGCCGAAGAGTTTCCGGATATCGACTTTTATAAAGTGGAAGTATCCGAACATCCGGAGCTTGCGGCGCTTTACAACGTGCGCGGCACCCCCACCTTTATTCTTATTCCACTCAAAGGAAAGCCGAAAATGTCGGTAGGAGAAATGCCTTTGGCAGAATTCAGTAAACTAATTAAAGAAAGTTTTAAGTAAAAACAACAGTGCTCATTGGGTTTGATTCTATATTGTCGGTCGAATTGATTATTTTTGTCGGCTTATAAAGTAACAAGTTAATTAATCACTATCTGATTTTAAAATTCACTGAATGAATACACAGATCAAACCCAATGTATGGGCACTGACTCCGTTAGCAGTTTTCCTTATCGTTTATTTACTGACCTCCATTATCGTGGGGGATTTTTATAAGGTACCTATCACGGTAGCTTTCGTAATATCATCTATTGTGTCTTTATTAATTGCCAAAGGCGCATTGAACGAACGTATTGAGCATTTTTCGAAAGGGGCTGCCAATCCGAACATTATGCTGATGGTGTGGATTTTCATTCTTGCAGGCGCATTTGCCCAGACAGCCAAAGCAACCGGAGCGGTAGATGCCACGGTTAACCTGGCGATGGATATCCTGCCGGACAATCTGCTCATTGCAGGTATTTTTGCTTCCGCATGTTTCATCTCACTTTCTGTAGGGACTTCGGTTGGTACGATCGTTGCGCTTGCACCGGTTGCGATGGGTATCGCAGACAAGGCCGGACTGGAATTGCCGTTTATGATGGCAGTTGTAGTGGGTGGTGCATTTTTTGGCGACAACCTTTCTTTTATCTCGGATACGACGATTGCCGCAACCAAAACACAGGGTTGCGAAATGCAGGATAAGTTTAAAGTAAACAGTATGATCGTGGTGCCGGTAGCCATCATCGTGTTATTGATTTACGTAGTGATGGGAGCAAATATTCAGGTAACGCCCGACCGCTCACCGGTAGAATGGGTGAAAGTGTTGCCTTATCTGCTGGTATTGGGTACGGCTATTGCCGGAGTAAACGTAATGGTAGTGCTTTTGCTTGGAATCGTTGCTTCGGGACTTATCGGCATCACGACCGGAAGCCTTGACTTTTTCGGATGGTTTGGCGCCATGGGAAATGGTATCGTTGGAATGGGCGAGCTCTCTATCATCACTTTACTAGCGGGCGGAATGCTTGAAATGATTCGCCGCGGCGGGGGTATTCAATATATCATTAACGGACTGACGCGCCGTGTGAACTCAACTCGCGCAGCCGAGCTAAGTATCGCCGGACTGGTAAGCTTTGCTAATTTATGTACGGCAAATAATACGATCGCGGTTATCACAATCGGCCCGATTGCAAAAGATATTGCTACGCGCTTTGGCATCGACCCGCGTAAATCAGCTAGTTTGCTCGACACGTTTTCTTGCTTTATCCAGGGCATCATCCCTTACGGGGCGCAATTGCTGATTGCTTCGAGCCTGGCATCGATCTCGCCGTTGTCGATTATCCAATATCTGTATTATCCGTTCTTGATGGGTATCGCTGCGCTGCTAGCTATCCTTTTCCGTTATCCACGAAAATATACACGCTAAGAATATGTTGAGAACCGACACTCAAACTTTCCGTTTCATTAACGAAAACCTGATGGCCGATCCGGCTAAATTGTTGCTTTCGGCTAAAAAACATCCGGAGCTGGATATGCAGTTCATCGCAGATCAGATTCTGTCACGCCGACAGATACGGGAGAAACTACCAGAATGGTATGCGCAGGAACAAATTATTATTCCTTCCCGGATTGCGGCGGAACAATGCTCCTCTTTTCAGACGGCTGCATACAAACAGCGCTTGATTAAAGGGGAAACAGTATGTGATTTGACAGGGGGATTGGGTGTCGATACATTTTATATCTCAAAGGTTACCCGTAAATCATTTTACATCGAGCGATTCGAAGCGTATTGTGAAGCCGCGCGACACAATTTCGGAGTGCTTGGCGCCAATCATATCGAGGTGATGCATGGCGACAGTCGCGAAATCGGAATACCGGATGTCGACACGATTTATTTGGATCCGGCACGACGAGGCGATGCTAACAAACGACTTTTCGACCTGCATGATTGCGAACCCGATATCGTTTCGCTGAAGGGGGATTTGCTAAAAAATGCGATGCGGGTAATTGTGAAGATTTCGCCGATGGCCGATATTACACGCACCTTGTCTTTGCTTCCGGAAACGACTCAGATTCATGTGCTATCTGTAAAGAATGAATGTAAGGAGTTATTGTTTGTACTCGACCGTGTTGCGGAGGATAAACCGGAACCTGTAATTTACTGTATTAACTACACGAGCGACGGGAACGAAGCTTCCTTTCAATTTACTACAGAAGAGGAACAATCAGGATTGCCCGAATATGCGAGCGAAATGGGGGCGTATCTTTACGAACCCAACGCGTCAATATTAAAAGCCGGTGCTTTTCGAAGCATCGCACTCCGGTTCGGTTTGAAAAAACTGCAGGTAAACAGCCATCTATATACGTCGGACGAGATGATATCTGATTTTCCGGGACGAATCTTTAAGGTGGAGGAAGTGTTCGAATTTACCTCTAAACTTAGTAAAAAGCTGGCGGGAGAGATTCCGAAAGCCAATATTACAGTGCGCAACTTTCCGCTTTCGGTGGATGAGCTTCGTAAAAAAACAAAGATTAAAGAGGGCGGCGAGGTTTATCTGTTCGCTACCACATTAGGAAAAGAAACAAAACTACTGATTCGCTGCTCGAAATCGGATAAAAAATAAACCACCTTATCACGCAGGATGTTATCTATCTAAAACTAAAGATATGAGAACATTCCTGCGTTTTTTTATTTTATTCTTATTAGCCGGCTGCTCTTCCCAACGACCGCCGGTAACCCACATTCCGTCTACCACAATCATTACCACGCATACGGAGGCCATTACAAACAATAGTTATCCTGCCTTTTTAAGCAACTATGCCCGCCTGTTTGTACACACATTGGCGCAAGAAACCCCTTTATGCTCTATTCCTGAAAATTATATTCCGTCGGACTATCTGATGCTTCATTTCCCGGTAGGTATCCTGCGCGATTCTGTATTTTGCATCACCGGATTTCTCGAAGTTGAAAAGGGATTCCGTTTATCGAAATTGAAAGAATTAGGAATCTTCCTGACCGAGGGGGAACAGTTATTTACAACGGCTTATATTCCGCTGCACTCGTTATGCCGATTTCTGCGGCTGAAGGGGATTATCCGCTTCGAACTTACACGCAGGGCTGAATTACAACTGAATGTAGCACGTCCGGCTGTAAACGCGCAGATACTGCTGGAGCCGCCTGCTAATCAATCGGGTTTAACGGGAGAAGGGGTTATCGTTGGGGTTGTAGATTACGGATTCGATTATACACATCCCGATTTTTATGATTCAACGGGGATCCATTATCGTATCGTCCGGGTATGGGAGCAAGCTCAATCGGGCACTCCCCCACCCGGATTTCCTTATGGCAGAGAGTTGATCGGGCAGGCAAACATACAAGCGGCCGCGACAGACACCAAATCAGAAACTCATGGGACACATGTGGCGGGGATTGCAGCCGGAGGCGGATTTGGAACCGGATATTACGGATTGGCTCCTGCGGCAGAGTTAGTGCTTGTTTCAACCACGCGTACAGATGCGGGTATTGCGGACGGCTTGAAATATATTGCTGATTATGCCAATCTGCGCCAAAAACCGTGTGTAATTAATTTTAGTCTGGGTTCTTCTATCGGCCCGCATGATGGAACCTCCTCTTTTGACCGACTGTGTGACCAACGGGTTCGCGCGGGGCTTTTGTTTACCGGCTCGGTAGGAAACGACGGCAATAAAGACATTTACCTCTCACATCCGTTTTCCGGTAATATAAGCGATACGCTGGTGATGAGTGCTATTCGTCCCACTCCCGGTGCAGATGAAATGATTGCGGATTTATGGGGAGATCCGGCTATTCATTTCCAGGCATCTGTAGTATTGGTCGATACCATTTCGCTACAGGAAATAGGGAGGACTCCTTTTGTAAATACAGCCGATTCTGCAGTATCCACATTCAATATCAATATGGATTCGACGATTGCCGTTGTTCAGGTGGCAGCGGAAAAGGGACGATATAACCAGAAACCGAATCTACTGGTGCAAATAACGCTAACTTCAAAATTACCAACCACTGTGATTCCGTTGTTGAAAATAACCTGCTCGGGATCGGGAGGTGTATATGGGTGGTTGACAGGGGGAGAATTTACCAATATGAATCAGCCTTATCCATACTTGACTGGGAATAATTCGCATACGGTGGGTGAAATTGGAGGAACCGGAAAAAGTATCCTGTCGGCCGGTGCTTTCTGCACGAAAAATCAATGGGAATCGGTGGATAATAAAATGTATGAGTATGGCCCATTGGCTGTATTGGGTGAGATAGCCTATTTTTCATCACGCGGCCCCACTGCGGATGGACGGATTAAACCCGATATTACCTGCCCTGGCTACGGTGTAGTATCTGCCTTCAGCCACTATTTCAATGGGGTTTATCCTCCCGGCTTTTATCGGGTGACAGAAAAAAACTTCAATAATACGCCTTATTGTTGGGGCATTCTACAAGGCACATCTGAGGCTGCCCCTATCGTGGCCGGGGTTCTGGCACTTTGGTTACAACAAAATCCAGACTTGACTTTACAGCAGGCCCGGAATGCAATTCGTCAAACAGCTATTCCGGGAGGAAATGCCGCTTTACCCAACAACACTTGGGGCTGGGGAATATTGGATGCAGCTAAAGGTCTGAGTATTATAAAGTAAAATAGTGGCTTGTTTTTATAATGACAAAAGTTATTCTTTATATAGTTTTATCTGTTTGTTAAATCAGCCATGTTGATTTATATTTGCGTAAGGAGAATCGCCATAACTGACCTAAAGTAGAGACACCTAACATAAGGTCTATAAATGGTGCATTTATACCTCCCTATTAAAAAATAAATTATAAATGAAAATACATACTTCCGAAACTCTTGCGACAATGACTCCTCAAAAAGCGCTCCAGTTTCTGAAAGAAGGGAATGATCGCTTTATAAATAATCTAAAATTAAACAGAAACTTACTGGACCAAGTGGAATACTATCGTCATCGACAACATCCATTTGCCATCGTTTTAAGTTGTATGGATAGCCGAACATCGGCCGAACTGATTTTTGATCAGGGATTGGGAGATATCTTCAGTTTACGCATTGCCGGTAATATTCTGAATGACGATATTATCGGAAGCATGGAATATGCTTGTAAAATAATCGGATCTAAATTGATTATGATTCTTGGGCACAGTAAGTGTGGTGCTTCTCAAGGCGCATGTGAGGGGCAGAAAGTGGGTAAACTCACTCAGCTTTTAAAAAAGCTCGACGTCTCGATTGAAGAAGTAAAAAAAGAGATGCCGGAACATACATGCAACTCGCCCGAATTTATAGATGCGGTTACACAACATAATATCCACCATTCGATGGATGAGATTCTAACCCGAAGCGCCGTTTTAAAGGAACTTTATGACGAGGGAAAAATCGGATTGGTAGCAGCTTATCATCATATCGATACCGGAAAGGTGGAATTCCTGTATCAGGATCTGCCGAAAGAGGATTAAATCAGAGAACTGCATTCTTATTAAAAGCAATGCGGACATCCCTAAAAGAGATGTCCGCATTTTTATATCTGTAAGTCGAGATCTATTAATAAGCACGCGCAAACAATACACGCTGAGCTGATGGTTTACCAGTAACCATACAAACACCCGGAGTTTTGTCGCCATCCAAAGGAATACAACGGATAGTTGCTTTTGTTTGGTCTTTAATATACTCTTCAGTTTCTGTAGTACCGTCCCAATGAGCAAGGATAAATCCGCCTTCTTCAATTTTTTCTTTGAATTCTTCCCATGTATCTACTGTTTTGGTAGTAGATTCACGCATATCCAATGCTTTTTTGAAGATATTAGCCTGAATCTCTTCCAACAGGTCTTTGATAACCTGATCGATATTATCCTGTGACAACGTTTCTTTTGTCAATGTATCGCGACGGAATACCTCTACTGTATTGTTTTCAAGGTCGCGTCCACCCATAGCCAAACGAACCGGAACACCTTTTAATTCGTATTCAGCAAATTTCCAACCTGGCTTTTTGTTATCAGAATTGTCATATTTCACCGAGATACCCAAAGCTTTCAGTTTTGCTGTGATTTCAGCTACACGTTCGTCGATCTGAGCCAACTGCTCTGCGCTACGGTAGATAGGTACGATTACTACCTGAATCGGAGCCAAATGCGGAGGCAATACCAAACCATTATCGTCAGAGTGAGTCATGATCAAAGCACCCATCAAACGAGTAGAAACACCCCATGAAGTAGCCCAAACCAATTCCTGTTTTCCTTCTTTGTTTGTGAAAGTAACATCAAATGCTTTCGCGAAGTTCTGACCCAAGAAGTGAGAAGTTCCCGACTGAAGTGCTTTCCCGTCTTGCATCATTGCTTCGATAGTATAAGTATCAACCGCTCCGGCAAAACGTTCGTTTGCAGATTTCACACCTTTAATTACCGGCACTGCCATGAAGTTTTCGGCGAAATCGGCATATACGTTAATCATCTGTACAGTTTCTGCAATAGCCTCTTCTGCTGTAGCATGAGCTGTATGCCCTTCTTGCCACAAGAATTCGGCTGTACGTAAGAACATACGTGTACGCATTTCCCAACGCACAACGTTAGCCCACTGGTTGCAAAGAATCGGAAGGTCTCTCCATGACTGAATCCAACCTTTATAAGTGTTCCAGATGATAGTTTCAGAAGTTGGACGAACAATCAGTTCCTCTTCCAGTTTAGCTTCCGGATCCACAACAACACCCGATCCGTCCGGATTTGTTTTCAAACGATAGTGTGTAACAACAGCACATTCTTTTGCAAACCCTTCTACGTGATCAGCTTCCTTACTCAAAAATGATTTAGGGATAAATAACGGGAAATAAGCATTCTGATGACCTGTCGCTTTAAACATATCGTCCAACTGACGTTGCATTTTTTCCCAGATTGCATATCCGTACGGTTTGATCACCATACAACCGCGAACTGCTGAATTTTCAGCTAATTCTGCTTTTGTTACAAGGTCGTTATACCATTGAGAATAACTGACACTACGTGGAGTCAACTCCTTTAATTCTTTTGCCATATGATTATTTACTATTATTAATTCAATCCCTGAACCATTAAGATAAGTTTTCTTATCTTTTCGGACGTGCAAAAATACAAAAAAGTCCGGACTCTTAGAGGGTCCGGACTTTTGTATTTTTATAAAGGTGAATTTTATTGTTCAGGATCCATCATAAATCCCTCCGGAATTTCAAATGTTTCGGGAGAAATATCCGGATTTTCCTCAATTGAAGTTGCCACCAAATCCGTTGATTTATCACCGGCATATTCAGTCACACGCCTGAGTTCCAATCCTTGATATACCCATACGGTTATTTTTTTGATATCCCGATCGGTAAACGTGGTTGTATAAATCGTGCAATTCTTTCCGAGGAATTCAATCGTTCCGGTTGATTGTACATTATATTTCTTAATAATTTCGGGAGTAAGGGCATTAAAATTAATATCTTCCTCCGGACGGGCATATGCTCTGTACGCCTGCATCGCATAGCTTATTTCAAAAACCGAATCATTGGTTACAATAGTTGCAAACGGTGATCCCATATAATCATATTTGAAACAGAGAGAAGCTCCGTAATTATCGGAATACTGCACCAATTCCATTGTATTGTCGCCAACAATATAGTCATACTGAATAATTGCCGTTTTCAATCCATCGCCACGTAATTGCGCCTGTAAAGGAAGTATTGCCATTAACAATAGTCCAAAGAAAGCAACCCATTTACTTCTCATAAAACATTTATTTTAATTCATATAAAATAAAAACATTATGCGAATGAATTGGTTCAAATGGAACTAGCTATTTGTTAAGACGCTTACGCTTAGCCTGTTTTATCATTTCCTGATTTGGAACGAGGTAAAAAGTAATGCGCCTGTTTTTCGCCCGGGTTTCCATTGAATCGTTATCAAATAACGGTTGCTGGTCGCCAAAAGAGTAAGTACCCATTTCACCATCTGTCACGCCATTTTGACGGAACCAGGCTTCAACGGCTGATGCACGGGCCCGCGACATCATTCCAATATAAGCTTTACTTCCGGTATTGTCGGAATGCCCGGTAATCAGCAAATCAGTAAGATCCCGACGCATAAACGTCAGAATCGGACGTAAACTCAACTCAGCATCGGTCGCTAAAATAGTGTCATTCGGGACAAACAATACGGAAGCGGGAAGTGATATTTTCAGAACTTCCCCATTACGAATCGTTGAAACAATAGCTCCTTTTACTGATTTGAATTTCTGCCCCTGCTTTAACATAAAGGTTTTGATCTCCTCTCCGGGTTTACCGCCAATGGCAGCTCCCTTTGCTTCTTCAAAACTTTTTTCAGGCACATCTTGTGTAGATTTCACCCAATTACGAGGGTTCAAGCGAGCCAGATCTAATTCTGCATCTGAAGCAAACGTAGCCGGCATATGTAAAGAAAACGCACACAACAAAATGCATGCAACAGATCTATTCATTCTTCTTTTTAAATTAGTAAAATAAAAGCTGTTTGAATTTTCAAGCCAAATTCTGCATATGGTTAAAAAATCAAACAGCTTTTAAACAGCAGACGAATCAGCTGTATGTTTTAATTCTTGTTTGTTTTAACCCTCAAGCGATTCTTCGTAATCAAATTCACCTTCTACCACAAACAAAACTTCATCACGAACGAATTCAAAACCATCACGTTTCGAATTCTTCATAATATAGTCAAGCAAATCTTCCACATCCACTTCCGGATCCTCTTCCAATGACGGATCAAGCATCCCTTGGCTTTCAAAATAATCGTAAATTACATCGGTGATATAAGTGATATCATCGTCAGAAAATTTCTCCTTCAATTCTTGCGGAAGGCTGTTTTGAATAAATTTTACGGCTTCCTGATCGTCGTAAACAAAATCTTCCATCTGACTCATAGTTTTCTTTTTTAATGGTTTTATTTCGTAAAATTACATAATGCCAAGCGAAGTGGCAAACAAATACCCTGTTTTCCATTTTAACAATTGAAAGAAAAAGGGAGATGCAATTTTGAGCCATCTCCCTTTTCCTGTTAAACAGGGGTACCTGAATCTGTTATTTGGTTGCTTTCCCTTCTTTCTTTGCGTCGTGCGACGGTTTTTCTTTTGTGGCTTTCGGATCAACCTGCGGAAGATATTCATTTCTGAAAACCAATCCTGTACCGGCTTTATCCACATCCACTACGATTGGTTTCGCCCTATCCACTGTATTTGCAATCAAATCTTTTGACAAAGGATTTAATACATACTTATGAATAGCTCGTTTAACCGGCCGTGCTCCAAATTCCGGATCGTATCCTTCTTTGGTCAAGAAATCGCGTGCGCCCGGTGTTATCGTTAGTTTTACATCATTTTCAGCCAGCATCTTCTCAACGCCTTTCATCTGTAATTCTACGATTTCACCAATTTCTTTCTCATTCAATGGCGAGAACATCACCACTTCGTCGATACGATTAAGGAATTCCGGACGAATCTGCTGTTTCAGTAATCCCATTACCTCATCCTTCGTTGTATCGATGATCTGTTCTCTGTTCTTATCATTAATCTTCGAGAAGTTATCCCGGATCAGGTGAGAACCCATATTCGAAGTCATAATAACGATTGTGTTTTTGAAATTGATCAGACGTCCCTTATTGTCGGTAAGATGCCCTTCGTCCAATACCTGCAACAATACGTTGAATACATCCGGATTGGCTTTTTCTATTTCATCAAACAATACTACTGAATATGGTTTACGACGTACGGCCTCTGTCAACTGTCCGCCTTCTTCATATCCCACATATCCCGGAGGAGGACCAAACAGACGGGTTACACTGAATTTTTCCTGATATTCACTCATATCGATTCGTGTGATCATCTTTTCGTCATCAAACAGGAATTCGGCAAGCGCCTTTGCCAATTCGGTTTTACCCACTCCTGTTGTACCCAAGAATAAGAATGAACCTATCGGACGTTTGCGATCGGCAAGACCTGCTCGGCTACGACGGATTGCATTCGAAACAGCTTCAATCGCCTCTTCCTGACCTACGACACGCTTGTGCAGTTCAGCTTCTAGATGCACTAGTTTTTCTTTTTCACTCTGCAGCATCTTCGAAACCGGGATTCCGGTCCAGCGGGATACAATTTCGGCAATGTCTTCGGCATCAACTTCTTCTTTAATCATGGCGCTTTCGCCTTGCATACGATGAAGCTGTTCCTGGATATCCTTGATTTCATTATCCTTTTGTACCAACGAAGCATAACGAATCTCCGCTACTTTTCCGTAATCGCCGGCAAGTTCAGCTTGTTCTGCCTGGAATTTCAGGTTCTCAATCTCAACTTTATTAGCCTGTATCTTATCAATCAATTCTTTTTCAGATTGCCATTTCGCGCGAAGTTTCTTTTCTTCTTCTTTTAGGTCTTCGATGTTCTTATTCAGAATTTCGAGTTTTTTCTCATCATTTTCCCATTTGATCGCTTCCCTCTCAATTTCGAGCTGCATCACCTGACGTGTAATTTCATCCAATGCCTGAGGTTCAGAATCACGCTCCAAACGCAACTTAGCGGAAGCCTCATCGATCAAGTCGATTGCTTTATCCGGCAAAAAACGGTCGGTAATATAACGATCGGACAATTTTACAGCCTCAATAATCGCATTATCTTTAATTCGGATCTTGTGGTGGTTTTCATACCTTTCTTTCAGACCACGCAGAATTGAAATAGCGGTCAGCTCATCCGGCTCATCCACCATTACTACCTGGAAACGACGCTCAAGGGCTTTGTCTTTTTCAAAATACTTCTGATATTCATCCAGAGTGGTAGCACCGATAGAGCGTAACTCTCCGCGTGCAAGCGCCGGTTTAAGAATATTAGCGGCATCCATGGCACCTTCTCCTTTACCGGCACCCACCAATGTATGGATCTCATCGATAAACAGGATAATCTCACCTTCTGCGCTTTTTACCTCGTTCACAACCGATTTTAGACGCTCTTCAAACTCGCCCTTATACTTCGCACCGGCCACCAGCGCACCCATATCCAACGAGTAAATCTGTTTGCTTTTCAGATTTTCAGGTACGTCGCCCCGAATGATACGATGTGCCAACCCCTCTGCGATAGCGGTTTTACCGGTACCGGGCTCACCAATCAGAATCGGATTATTTTTGGTACGCCGGCTCAATATCTGCAATACACGGCGAATCTCTTCATCTCGCCCAATCACAGGGTCAAGTTTACCCGAGCGGGCAAGTTCGTTAAGATTTGCGGCATATTTATTCAATGCATCATAGGTATCTTCGGCAGATTGCGAATCAACTTTCTGACCTTTTCGCAGATCGTCAATAGCGGCTTTCAGGTCTTTTTCAGTGAATCCGGCATCTTTCATCATGTTCGAAAGCGTTCCGCCACCCAACAAAAGCCCCATTAAAACAGCTTCAAGCGAAACGAACTGATCGCCGATCTTACGAGAATATTCATCTGCTTTCTGAAGCGCACTATTCGCTTCCCGGCTCAGATATGGCTCAGATCCGCCCGAAACGCGAGGATACGACTCAGCCTGCTTCTGCACAAGCGTACGGAAGTTAGGTATTGCCACTCCGATTTTTTGTAACAGGAAATTGGTTACATTCTCACCCACATCAAGCACTCCGAGCATCAAATGAGCCGGCTCAATAGCCTGTTGTCCGTAATCACGCACCAAATTAATGGCTTTCTGTACAGCCTCCTGCGATTTGATTGTGAAATTATTAAAGTTCATATGAATAAAATAATTGAATAAGTTCAACTCTTTTAAATTACAACTAAAACAACCTTTATAAGATGTTGGTTCACTTATGGTCCTCAACCTTTTTTGTTGCTAAAAACGGCCTTTCAAATCCTGTGCCAATCCGTTCTACTGACTTTTTATTACAATAATTTGTTCCTGTTTGTAAAAGTTGTGTCTTTTTGGCAAACACGCAATCATTGCTTCTTGCTTCGAATAATGTATCTTTGCGCAAAAATTTTTTATTAATGGATTTCGAATTACAACATACCGACAAGAACTCTGATGCCAGAGCCGGGTTGATTACAACTGACCATGGTCAGATTCAAACCCCTATCTTTATGCCTGTAGGTACACTGGGTAGCGTCAAAGCGCTACACATTCCTGAGTTGAAAACAGAAGTAAAAGCGCAGATCATTCTGGGTAATACATATCATTTATATTTGCGCCCGGGACTCGAAGTTCTGGAACAAGCGGGAGGTTTACATAAATTTAACGGATGGGATCGTCCGATTCTTACCGACAGTGGTGGCTTCCAGGTATTCTCTCTGTCAGGCAATCGTAAATTAACAGAAGAGGGCGCTCATTTCCGTTCGCATATCGACGGTTCAAAACATCTGTTTACTCCTGAAAGAGTAATGGACATTCAGCGTATCATCGGTGCGGATATCATGATGGCATTTGACGAATGTCCTCCCGGCGATTCTGATTTCCGTTATGCCAAAAATTCACTCGACCTGACAGAACGCTGGCTCGACCGCTGTATCAAACGAGTAAATGAAACAGAGGGCAAATATGGTTATCGCCAAACTTTATTTCCGATTGTACAAGGTTGCACCTATCCGGAATTACGCCGCCGGGCAGCCCACAACATTGCTGAAAAAGGAGCTGATGGTAATGCCATCGGTGGTTTGGCTGTAGGAGAACCTACTGAAAAAATGTATGAGATGATTGAGGTGGTAAATGAAATTTTACCAAAAGATAAACCGCGCTATCTGATGGGAGTTGGTACGCCGGCAAACATTCTTGAGGGAATCGAACGCGGAGTGGATATGTTTGACTGCGTAATGCCTACGCGTAATGGCCGTAACGGGATGCTCTTTACAAAAGACGGTATCATGAACATGCGTAATAAAAAATGGGCGAACGACTTCTCTCCTATCCAGATTGACGGACCGTCTGAAGTAGACCGCATCTACTCGCGCGCTTATTTACGTCATCTGTTCATTGCCGATGAGATTCTTGCTATGCAGATTGCCTCAATTCATAACCTGGCTTTCTATGTATGGTTGACTCAGGAAGCTCGCAAACACATTATCGCCGGTGATTTTAAACACTGGAAAGATGATATGATTCAGCGAGTGACTCGTCGATTGTAAAAATATTGTTATTTTTGTTACGAATTCTTCCGTAATATCCAATTGAATGCTGAAAAGAATCGACATTTATATCATCAAGAAGTTTCTTGGGACCTATTTTTTCGCTATTGTGCTGGTACTTGCCATTGCCGTTGTTTTCGATTTTAATGAAAAGATGGACGCATTTATCAGGACTGACGCGCCGGCTCATAAGATTATCTTCGACTATTATTTTAATTTCGTTCCTTATTTTGCGAATCTTTTCAGTCCGCTGTTCACCTTTATTGCCGTTATCTTTTTCACCTCCAAACTGGCTGATAATTCAGAGGTAATTGCAATGTTGGCGAGCGGGATGAGTTTTAATCGCTTGATGCGTCCTTATATGATTTCGGCAGCCGTAATCGCATTGGTGACCTTCTTGCTAAATAGTTTCGTGATTCCGCCGGCTAATATTGAGCGACTGGCTTTTCTGAACGAATATTACAAAAAGAATAAGTACGAAGAAACATATGCCCGCAATACACAGCTGATGGTTGAACCCGATGTGATCGCATATATGGAGCGCTATGACAAAGGGCTGAAAACCGGATATCGCTTCTCATTGGAAAAATTCGATGATAAAAAGCTGGTATCGCGTCTTACGGCAAAATCAATCAAATACGATAGCGCTTATCAATGGACAATTAAAGATTACATGATTCGCCGCTTCTCCGGAATGGAAGAGTCGATCGAAAAAGGTACCAGCCTCGATACGATTATAAAGATCGAACCTACCGATATCCTGATATCGCGCTATGATAGCGAAATCATGACTACGCCCGAATTGCGTCGATATATCGCAAAACAAAAGCGACGGGGGGTAGCCAATATTCAGGATTTCGAGATTGAATACCATAAGCGATTCGCCATGATCGCTGCCGCATTTATCCTGACGGCGATCGGTATGGCGCTCTCTTCTCGTAAGGTAAAAGGAGGAATGGGATTGAATATCGGTATCGGGCTCGGTTTGAGTTTCTCGTATATTCTTTTTACGACGGTAACTTCAACCTTTGCCGTAACCGGTCTTACCACTGCGATGGTCGCGGTATGGATTCCGAACATTATTTATACGCTGATAGCGATTTACTTGTATATTAAGGCTCCCAAATAAATCGGGCTTTTTTCATACAAAAAAACAAGTACAGTCGGTTTTGAGATATAACTATCATCAAAGCCGACTGTACTTGTTTTATATATCCCATTTTCCGAAAAGAGATCTTTGTTCTTATCATTTTCAGCTATTTTTCTAATTTATAAGAGTGGTCGAGATATTCTTTTCGAAAAAAATTAATATTATTGTAGTTGTATTATTTTATTTAAATAATTAATAGAAAACACTTTAAAAATCTAATCACACACCAATAAAACAAAACACATGAAAAACAAAAAATGGTTTTGGACAGCAGGCCTTGCATCCTTACTACTAACCACAACTTCCTGTAGTGAAAAACAAAATGTATTATCGCAAGCTGAAATTAACGATGGCTGGAAATTACTCTTCGATGGTGAAACACTAAATGGGTGGCGAGACTATAACGGCGACGCGATGACTGCTCCCTGGACTGTCGAAGATGGTTGCATGACCGCGCTAGGTCAGGGCAGTGACGGGTCTGGCTATATCGTAACCAATGATAAATACGAAAACTTCATTCTTGATTGGGACTGGAAGGTCGATACCGGTGGTAATAGCGGCTTAATGTATCACGTAGTAGAGCGCCCTATTTACAGTGTACCTTATGTAACCGGCCCCGAATACCAAATGCTTGACGATTTCGGATTTCCGGGGGAATTAGAAGATTGGCAGAAAGTGGGGGCCGACTATGCGATGCATACATCGAACGAAAATATCAAAAAAGCCATTAAAGGTGCTAATGAATGGAATAAATCACGTATCGTATTCGATAATGGACATGTGGAGCATTGGCTGAACGGAGAAAAAATTGTAGAGTTTGAAGCATGGACCGATGATTGGCATCGCCGCAAAAACAGTGGAAAATGGGAAAATGCACCCGAATACGGATTGGCCAAAACCGGTGTAATCAGTTTACAGGATCATGGTGACCGTGCATGGGTACGCAATATAAAGATTAAAGAACTTCCTCGCAAACAGAAAGAAGCGACCAGCTTGTTTAATGGTAAAGACCTAACCGGGTGGGAAGCTTACGGTAGCGAACTTTGGTATGTAGAAGATGGACAATTAATATGCGAGAGTGGTCCCGATCGCCAATACGGTTATCTTGCAACTCGCGATTACTATGATAATTATGATCTTACTCTCGAATTCAAACAGGTGGCAAACGGCAATAGTGGCGTGTTTATCCGCTCTTTTGTACCTGAAGGGGTAACCGTAAACGGATGGCAGGTAGAAGTAGCACCGAAAGGTCATGGAACCGGAGGTATTTATGAATCTTACGGCAGAGGATGGCTGATTCAGACACCGGAAGAAAAAGAGGAGATACTGAAAGAAGGTGAATGGAATAAGATGCGCATTCTTGTGAATGGCAATCAAGTTACAACTTGGCTGAATGATGTCGAAATGGTGAACCTGCAGGATGAAAAAATAGGTGCCGGACAAGGACGTATCGCGTTGCAGATTCATGATGGCGAACCGATTAAAGTTTTATGGCGTAATATCGAGCTGAAAGAACTATAATATAAAGATTTAAGAATCCTTATCTCCATAACTTCTCTCAAAGATATTTCCGAATGGATTTTACAAATAACGAAATGAAAATCATCGAATAGCACAAAAAAAAAACTTCTTCCGAAATTCCGGAAGAAGTTTTTTTTTGTGCTATTCGATTTTTATTTCTGCAAACTTGCAATACGTTCTTCAATCGATTTGATTTTCGAATCGGCATCCGCAAGTTTTTTACGCTCTGTTTCAACCACCGCATCCGGTGCATTATTCACAAAACGTTCATTGCTCAATTTACCCATAACCGATTTACGGAATCCCTGCAAATATTTCAGCTCTTCCTGCATTTTTGCCAATTCGGCCTCGATATCAATATTATTACCCAACGGAATAGCATATTCAAGCGTTCCGACAAGGAATGCAGCGGCTGTAGGATCTTTTTCAGCCACTTTTTCGATAGCCTCAAGATTACCCATCTTAACGATTACAGCATCAAACTGGCCGTCGTGTTCACCTAATACCTGCAACTGAAGCGCATCCTTATTCGGGATGTTTTTCTGTAAACGAACGGTACGGATATTCGAGATTACATCTTTTGCAGTTTCAAAACCCGTCATGAAAGCTATATCATAAGGTAATGCAACTGGCATTGGCTGAACCATGATACTTTCACCCTCTTTGCGCTCATCCACCAACTGCCACAATTCTTCAGTAATAAATGGCATAAACGGATGCAACAATCGAAGCAATGCATCGAAGAACGAAAGCGTAGTTTCGTACGTTTTCTTATCGATAGGCATCTGATAACCAGGCTTGATCATTTCAAGATACCAAGAAGAGAATTCATCCCAGAATAATTTGTAAACGGTCATCAATGCTTCTGAGATACGATATTTCTCAAACAAATCGTTTACTTCCTCAATCGTCTGGCTCAATTTGCCTTCAAACCACTGGATCGCAATACGAGATGCTTCCGGCTGTGAAGCTGTTTCATCCACATTCCACCCTTTTACAAGACGGAATGCATTCCATATCTTGTTATTAAAGTTACGGCCCTGTTCACATAACGACTCATCAAATAAAATATCATTACCGGCTGAAGCCGATAGCATCATACCCATACGTACACCGTCGGCACCGAAATGCTTAATCAGTTCAAGTGGTTCAGGTGAGTTACCTAATGATTTTGACATTTTACGACCTTGTTTATCTCGAACGATACCTGTCAGATATACGTTTTTGAAAGGCATATCGTTACGATATTCATAACCTGCAAAAATCATACGGGCTACCCAGAAGAACAAGATATCCGGACCGGTTACCAGGTCGGATGTTGGGTAATAGTAGTTGATCTCTTTATTGTCTTTGTCAAGGATATTGCCAAAGACAGAAATTGGCCACAACCATGAAGAGAACCATGTATCCAATACATCTTCATCCTGACGCAAATCACTGATCTGAAGATCTGCATTGCCGCTCTTTTCACGAGCCTTCTGCAAAGCTTCTTCTTCAGTAGCAGCTACCACATATCCGCCTTGAGGCAAGTAGTAAGCCGGAATACGATGACCCCACCAAAGCTGACGAGAAATACACCAGTCTTTAATGTTTTCAAGCCAGTGACGGTAAGTGTTTTTAAATTTAGCCGGATGCAATACAATATCGTCCTCCATAACCGCGTCAAGCGCCGGTTTAGCAAGATCTTCCATTTTAAGGAACCACTGCATTGAAAGCTTCGGTTCGATTACAACATGCGTACGCTCTGAGTAACCAACTTTATTTGTATAAGCTTCAACCTTCTCCATCAAGTCGGCTGCAATCAAATCTTTTTCAATCTGCTCGCGTACATCGAAACGATCCATACCGATATACATTCCGCCTTTTTCACTGATTGTACCGTTATCATTGAAAATGTCAATGGTTTCAAGATTGAATCGCTCGCCCAACATGTAGTCGTTTACATCATGAGCCGGCGTTACCTTCAAACATCCCGTACCAAATTCCATTTCAACATAATCGTCCATGATGATCGGAATTGCGCGATTTACTAATGGAACGATCACTTTTTTACCTTTCAACCAGCTATAACGCTCATCGTTCGGATTAACACAAACAGCGGTATCTCCAAGAATAGTTTCCGGGCGAGTAGTTGCAACAACGATATAACGATCGTCGCCTTCTACTTTATAACGCAAATAATATAGTTTGCTATTTACTTCTTTATAAATTACTTCTTCATCCGAAAGAGCAGTCTGCGCAGCGGGATCCCAGTTCACCATACGAACGCCGCGATAGATTTTACCTTTATTGAATAAATCAACAAATACATCAATTACACTCTCAGAGCGCTCATCATCCATCGTAAAACAAGTACGGTCCCAGTCACAAGAAGCACCCAGTTTTTTCAACTGTTCAAGAATAATCCCTCCGTGTTTATGCGTCCAGTCCCATGCGTGTTTCAAGAATTCATCACGAGTCAGGTCTGTTTTCTTAATTCCTTCTGAAGCAAGTTTAGCAACTACTTTTGCCTCTGTTGCAATTGAAGCATGGTCGGTACCCGGTACCCAACATGCATTCTTGCCCATCATACGTGCACGACGAATCAAAATATCTTGAATCGTATTATTCAGCATGTGCCCCATATGAAGCACTCCGGTCACATTTGGTGGCGGAATTACAATGGTATACGGTTCACGACCATCTGGTTCTGATTTAAAAAAACCATGATCCATCCAATAACCATACCATTTATCCTCAACGTCGGCCGGGTTGTATTTGCTTGCGATTTCCATAAAAAGTTATATTGTTTATAATAATTCTCCGAAATATCCCGCAAAAATAATATTTTATAAGCAGATTCTGACTGTTATTGTGGCTGTTTATGCATTTATAGGGATTAGCACCTCCCCTAATAAAAAAAAGCTATCGGTTAAACCGATAGCTTTCAAAGCTAAAAACAAATTTCATTCGGATAATAATTCTTTTTTCTTTCCTTTTCGGAAGAGAAACTATTAAGAATTAATATTGACCTCCGCAGATAAATACACGTAGATTCTGGTCACCCTGCAAACGCATATCTGTAATCTGGTTGTTTGAACAGTTTAGATAAGTAAGATTCGGACAGAAAGTCAAATCCAACATCTGCAACTGATTTTGATTACAAACTACACGCTGCAACATTGTGCGATTGCTCAAATCTAACTGAGTAAGCCGGTTCCATGAACAATTAATACGAATCAGATTCATCGTATTGGTCATGTTCAATGAAGTCAACTGATTACCGGAACATTCCAAGTCAATAAAGCTTGGGCAATTTAATACGGCAAGCTGGGTCATGTTATTACCACCACACATCATTGACTGCAAATTAGGAGCATCTGATATGATCAGCTTATCAATCTGATTACCAATACAGTTGATAAACTGCAAACCGTCTGTACCGACCAGCATCATTCCTGTCAGTTTATTGTAACCGCAGTACAGATTTTTAAGACTTGCGCATCCTTCTACCCGAAGAACCTGAATACGAGCGTCCTGACAGTTAAGAGTTACCAATGAAGGTTGATTACGTACGTCTAATTCGGCGAATTCGTTGTCTGAACAGTTTAGATTACGCAAATTAGTAGAATCTGAAATTGCAAAGTTAGAAAGAGCGTTCTTTTCACAATCTACCACTTGCAGGTTCGGGCATTTTGACATGTTCAGGGTTGTGAGCTTATTCTTGCTCACATCCAGATTCACAAGAATCGGACAATTATGGATATCCAATGCCGTGATTGAGTTCTTCGAAATGTTCACATTCTGCAAAAACTCAAATCCAGACAAGTTCAGTTCACCCGCCAATTTCTTGCCGGACCAATTGATACCTGTTACATTGTTTCCATTCCACACTACTCCTGCCATGGTAGCAGGATTGTTCAAATCGGTGATTCCTAATTTTTCGGCATTAGTCACACCGTCAGCTGAAGGTTGTTGTAAAAAACTTTGCAGTCTGCTAATCTCAGATTGTCCGAAAGAAAGGCCAACACAGAGAAATAAAAGAGCTGCAAGTAAGGTAAAACGTTTCATAGTAAGGTTAGTTAAAATTAGACCGTTATAATATTATTACCTTGTAACAACAGACAACATCCGGCATACTGCCTGTTCTGTTACATTTTTAAAACAACAGGCTCTATGAAAAGTTTTTAATTGGGTTTTATTTAAAGATTTTTCTTAATCGGGATAGCGAAAGTAAAAAAGCGTATAAAGATTACAATATACGCTTTTATTTATAATTTAATTTCCGGCCGTAAGCTTGATTCCACTCTCTCCAAGCACAATTTTCTTTTGTCGGTAAAGAGATCCAAGGGCCTTTTTAAAGTTTTTCTTACTACAATGAAACTCTTGCATCAAAGTATCGGGATCGGTATGGTCATTGTACGGTAAAAAGCCATCATTATCTTCCAGTGCATCCAGAATAGTTTGTTCTAAAGATCCTACTACCTTTTCGTAACCCATTGGTTGAAGAATTACGTCAATCTTTTCATCTGGTCGAATTTCCTTGATATATCCTTTTGTATGATCACCAATCAAAAGTGGCTGAAAAATCTGATTATGATAGATCATCCCGGAATGCAACCCATTAATAATCACCTTATAGCCGATATCGGTCCGCTTCATAATGATCAGATCTACTTCCTGATTCGGTTTATACTCTTGCGGCACGTTATCAAGAAACTTATTTATTTTAGCTGATCCGGCGATACGCTGGGATGCTTTATCTTCATAGATGTAAACCAGATAACTTCTGCCTTCTTCCATCGAAACACGTTGCTCTCGGAAAGGCACCAATAATTCTTTCGATACTCCCCAATCCATGAAAGCACCTACCTGATTCGTTGAGTTTACACGCAATAAAGCAAACTCACCTACTGTTGCATAGGGTTTTTCGGTTGTTGCAAGCAAGCGGTCTTCTGAATCCAGGTAAACAAAACACTCCAGTTCGTCTCCGATTTCTGTTCCTTCCGGCACATAACGTTTCGGCATCAGAATTTCAACTCCGTCGCCACCATCCATGTAAATACCGAAATCGAGCGACTTTACAACTTTCATCGTATTATACTTTCCTATGTTTACCATACTCATCATTAATTTATGTCCCCAGTCATTCCACTTAGGTACGGTTCATATACAAAGTTATGAAAAGAAATCGCATTCCAATAACTGTGAGGCATGTTTAGTGAGTCTTTCTGAAACTTCCCTCAAATTATGTTTTATCCCTGTTTCCTGCATCAGCGAAGTAACTCCTTTATCAGTAAACCCACAAGGATGGATCAGCGAAAAACAGGATAAATCGGTATTAATATTAAGAGCAAGACCATGCATGGTTACATAACGGCTGCTCTTGACTCCTATCGCACAAATTTTACGTTCCCTTACCGTACCCTTTTCAACCCATACCCCGGCTGCACCTGTTACCCGTTCACCTACGATATCATAATCAGTCAGCGTACGGATTACACACTCTTCCAGCAAATCAATATATGCGCGTAATCCCAGCCCATACTTTTCGAGATCCAGTATCGGATATACCACGAGTTGTCCGGGCCCATGAAATGTAACGTCTCCTCCCCTGTCGGTCGCAACCAGCTCTATTCCCCGTAAAGCCAGATCTGCTTCCGAAAGCAATAGGTGTTCTTTTTTCGCATGTTTTCCACATGTAATAACAGGTAAGTGCTCGCAAGAAATCCAATAGTCAGAATCCGGTGTTTCTTTCCGGATTTTAGCTGCAACAATCTCTTCAAAACAACATTGTTGCCGCCGTAGCGCATCATTATAAGAAATGATGCCTAAGTCTATTTGCTCTATCTTTTTCATGGTGATTTTTTATTTAATCAAATTCGACGGGAGCAATCTTTCCCATTAAAGAAAGTATCTGAGCCTGTCTTTTAAGCATATACCCCGACGGTTTAGCCGAGTTAAATCGTATCGGATTTGGCAGTGTGGCCGCAATTAATGCACACTGAGACCTCGAAAGTTTTAATGCGGATGTTTTAAAATGGTATTTCGCCACAGCTTCTGCCCCATACAGACCTGCGCCTGTTTCCATACTGTTCAGGTAAACTTCCATAATGCGTTCTTTGCCCCAAAACAACTCGATGAGAAGGGTAAAATACACTTCCAGTCCTTTCCGAATCCAGGAAGACCGAGGCCACAAGAAAACGTTTTTAGCTGTTTGCTGAGAAATCGTACTGGCACCTCTAGGTCGTTTTCGTTTTTTATTTTCTTCAGTCGCCTTTTTTATCGCTTTTATATCAAAACCATGATGATCCATAAACAAATTATCTTCAGAAGCGACTACGGCCTGTGGTAAAAAGGGACTGATCTTATCTAATGGCACCCATGTATGATGAAGTACAATCTTATCGCCACTACCAAACTGCTGAACAGAACGAATCACCATCAATGGAGTGATATATACCGGAATAAACCGATAAATTACGGTTATGCCAACTGTTGAAATAATGAAAATAAAGATCAGATTACGAATCCAGCGAAATAAGGTTCTCATTTATATACAACTTATTTTTAACACTAAAATATAAATGCGTCGGCTATACAAAGCTTCTGTTCAAATATAAAAAAAGGGACGTCAAAAAACGTCCCTCTAATCATTTTTATTTTTTACTACGCTCTAACTCTCGTAGATTATCCATCTTCTTACGCTCCATGAATTCATAAATCCCTTCCAGATGCTCGGTCACCTTCTGATTTCCGAATTCATATACACGATCAACGAGTCCATCCAGAAAATCACGGTCATGCGAAACCAAGATCAATGTTCCGTCAAAATCCTTCAGCGCAGATTTCAGAATATCTTTTGTTTTCATGTCCAAATGATTGGTTGGCTCATCGAGAATCAACAAATTCACCGGCTCAAGCAACAATTTGATCATTGCCAGACGCGTACGTTCACCTCCCGATAGCACTTTCACCTTCTTCGTTGAAGCCTCGCCACCAAACATAAATGCACCAAGCAGGTCTTTTATCTTATTACGGATCTCTCCTTTTGCCACATCATCGATCGTCTGAAAAACAGTAAGTTCCTCCTCAAGCAATGAAGCCTGATTCTGAGCAAAATAACCAATCTGCACATTATGACCTAATGTAAGAGCTCCATCATGCTCCAACTCTTTCATAATACATTTTACCAGAGTTGATTTCCCTTCCCCGTTACGCCCTACGAATGCAATTTTCTGACCACGTTCAACCATAAAATTAGCATTCTGAAAAACAGTATGCCCGTCGTAGCTCTTTCCTACGTTTTCGGCTGTCACCGGGTAGTTTCCCGAACGTGGTGAAGGTGGAAATTTCAGACGAAGTGCCGAAGTATCCTCTTCGTCTACCTCAATTATCTGTAACTTCTCAAGCATTTTCACACGCGACTGTACTTGAAGCGTCTTCGAATAAGTGCCTTTGAAACGCTCGATGAAATCCGTATTTTCCTGAATCATCTTCTGCTGTTCCTCATATTGCTTCATCTGCTGCTCCCGACGCTCTTTGCGTAGCTCAAGATATTTTGAGTAATTTACTTTATAATCATAAATACGGCCCATCGTCACCTCAATCGTACGCGTTGTAATCCGGTCGATGAAAGCACGGTCATGCGATATCACAACTACGGCCTTCCCACTTTCCACCAGGAAATCCTCCAGCCACTGAATCGACTCGATATCCAGGTGATTGGTCGGCTCATCCAGAAGAATCACATCCGGGTTTTGCAACAACATTTTCGCCAACTCGATACGCATACGCCATCCCCCGCTAAACTCACTGGTTTGCTTCGGAAAATCCGCTCGGGTAAAACCTAACCCAAGTAATGTTTTTTCAACGTCTTCGTCAAAATGGGTCATGTCGATCGTATAAAATTTCTCGCTCAATGTCGATACTTTTTCTATCAGCGCCATATAATCGTCCGATTCATAATCCGTACGAACCGCCAATTCTTCATTCAACGCATTGATTTCCTTCTCCATTTCAAAAAGATGTACGAATGCCTGCGAAGCCTCTTCAAACACGGTGCGGCCATCCTGCGTAAGCAAATGCTGTGGAAGATAAGCAATCACCGTATCCTTCGGATATGAAACTTTACCCCGGCTTGGCTGACGCACTCCGGCCAGAATTTTCAAAAGAGTTGATTTTCCCGCACCATTCTTGCCCATCAAGGCAATGCGGTCTTTCTCATTGATTACAAAAGATATATTCTCAAAAAGCGTTGTTCCGCCAAATTCTACTGTAAGTCCGTCTGCTGATACCATTCTATATTTATTAAAAGCGGGGCAAAGATAGTCAAATTCAAAAAAAAAGCAGGTGCCTTTAACAGACACCTGCTTTTTTTCCCTAAGAAAAATGTTTAGCACTCAATTCATTGAGCAATCGTAATAAATTCATATAACTTGAAAAAATCTGGTATTAATAAAACAATCATTCTGTTACGTTTGTTCACAATGATTATTTAAAAAATTATTTCATTATATTTCTATTTATAAAAATACTGATTTGGCTCGCTGTTATCCGGAAAACTGGACCTATTTTTACCAAATCAAAAATTGTAATGATAATTGCCATAATCTATCCGGTAGCAATGATACCGACACATGATAATATAAGAATGGCATATTTGATGTAAAAAATACATTATATAAAAATGAAGAAAATATTATATATCATTGGCGGATGCCTTGCCGTAACATTAGGCATAATCGGCATCTTTGTACCGGGACTCCCGACCACCCCCTTTTTATTGTTAGCCTCATGGCTGTTCTATCACAGTTCCGAACGATTACATCGCAAACTGAATGCCTCTTGGTTAGGTAAATATATCCGTCGTTACAATAATAAAGAGGGTGTGAGCCTCACCACAAAGCTCACGTCAATAGCCTGTATGACCACAATGATTTCTATCTCCATCATCTTTTTCCTAAATGACACCAAAACACGACTTTTGGTTGCCGGATTAGGCGTAATCGGAATTTGCAGCATTCTTTTTGCTGTCCCAAATCAAAAAAAGAAAGAAAAATTCGAAGTGCTAAGAACAAAAGAGATTGAAGAACAGAATAATTAAGTTAAGTAATATTTCATTTGAAAAAAAGGCAGTTAAACAAACTCAAATAAAACCTTATATTTTGCAACTTTCATACTTCCCGTATTAGATTTGCCAATGAACAAAAACAGATCACTCTATTTTTGTGATTCCTCAATCGCTTATTTTTATGAAAAAACAAATTACACTATTACTCCTGTTAATTATGGTTTGTGCGGTGCCTTATGCATCTGCACAAAGAATCGGGCGCTGGGAAAAATTAGGTGAAAAATCCGTAAGCCTGCACACCGAGCGGGATGTAATCCGTTCCGCCCATAAAGGTTTCTTCTCTCACATTAAAATTCATGTAAAAGGGAATCCGGTAGACTTCAAAAAAGTTTACGTTAAATTTTTAGATGGTTCTACTCAGGAAATTCATTTACGCAAAATTATTCCCGCAGGTGGTGAATCAAGGGAAATCAATCTGAGAGGAAACAAACGTATCATCAAAGAAATCGTCTTTTATTATAAGGCTAAACCTCGGAAAAAAGGAGATCGTAATAATCGTCACCGCCCGAGCTATACTCCCCGCGCATCTGTATCCGTATGGGGACGCCACTAAATCAGTATAATCGCATTTAACTGATATGAATATAACAAAAGACGTAGCCGAATTTTCTGCTGCGTCTTTTTTATATCAACCTAACTACCGCTTAATTAATATTTCATTTTTTGTTTATGAGAAAAGCCTTATTCCTCACGATCGCTCTGGCTGCAGGAAGTACGTTGTTTGCACAAAGTGTACCAGAAGAAAAGAGCTCTAAGTCGCTGATCGAGCGCATCCTTAAACCGGAAAGCAAAACCCGGAAATTTCAGTTATACCTGCATACAAAGGGATCATTCAATGCCGATATGCCCAACGGTAATTTCGAAAAAGCCGGATTCCGAATGGATCAGCTTCGCATTGAAATGCGTGGAGACATCAACGAACATATTTACTATCGTTACCAACAACGTCTCACGGCTTACCCAAATCCATCCTCTACGGTAGATAACCTGCCATTAAAGGTTGACTATGCGGGTGTGGGATATCGCTTTAATGAAAAATGGCGCTTATTTGCCGGTAAAATGTGTACAGCATACGGAGGTATCGAGTTTGACGACAATCCGATTAATGTATATCAGTACAGTTTGATGCACGAAAACATGATTGCGTTCTTAACAGGGCTCGATTTGGGTTACCATCTGACTCCTGATCATGAATTCAGACTACAAGTATTGGGAGCACGTAACGAATCAATGGAAAAAACCTATGGCGATATTCCAACTTTCATAAAGCCCAGCAAGCTGGATTTAGTTTATACATTAAACTGGAATGGTCATTTCGGCCCCGACAAAATGTTTTCTACCCGCTGGTCTGCATCTGTATTAAATGAAGCCAAAGGTAAAAACATGTATTACGGTGTATTAGGAACCGCCATGAATGCCGGCAAATTCGGAATGTTTCTTGATCTGATGTATTCTCGCGAACAGATGGATCGCAAACAGATCATTTCTCGTATCGTTACAAGCGAAGCCAACCCTTATACACAGCTACATACCGATTATTCAGCTGTCATTCTGGCGCTGAATTACCGTTTTGCACCAAAATGGAACATTTTTGCCAAAGGAATCTGGGATACAGCTTCTAAATATAAAGCAACCGGTGATGTAAGTAAAGGTTTATATCAGACTGCATGGGGATACTCAGGCGGAATCGAATTTTATCCAATCAAAAACGATAACCTTCACCTGAACCTGGTATATACCGGACGCAAATATGATTATACTGATCGCGCAAAAGCATTTGGCGCAACAAATCGTACAGATAATAAATTGGAACTAAGCTTTATTTACGCAATGCGTTTATTCT
>JAVVPN010000010.1:0-17961 GCA_036655755.1 Bacteroidales bacterium
GCGATCTCGGATATATGGATAAAGATGGTTTTCTGGTGGTATTGGGGCGCTATAAGAGCCTGCTGATCGGGAGCGACGGCGAAAAATACAGTCCTGAGGGGATTGAGGAGGCGCTTGTTTCAAGCTCACCGTTTATCGATCAGATTATGCTTTATAATAATCAGAACGCCTATACGGGTGCGCTCATCGCTCCCAACCGCGATAACCTGAAGCGTAAATGCAAGCACCCGCTCCATACGCCCGAGGGCAAACAGGAGGCGATCGGGCTGATACAGCAATCCATTCAGGAATTTAAGGGGCGCGGCGCGCAGGCGGGTAAATTCCCCGAACGCTGGTTACCGGCTACTTTTGCCATTCTCGACGAGCCTTTTTCTGAGCAGAACGGCATGATCAACAGCACGATGAAAATGGTTCGCCCCAAAATCGAGAAGCATTACAAAACCCGAATCGACGATTTGTATTCGCCCGAAGGTAAAAACGTGCTGAATGATAAGAATCTGGCGGCGATGTAATCATCTCTCAGAGATTCATTGCAAGCCAAATAGGATAACGTAGCTAATTCGTATATGCACCCAATAAAACCACTTCTCTTTTTAGGGCAAGATAGTCGAGTATTTGGTAATAGTACCTCCTGCCTTACGCGCCTACGTACGGAGCGGGACGTGCCCACGTACGGGATGGGACGAGCGCGCGTACGGAGCGGGACGCGCTCACGTACGGGATGGGACGTGCCCGCGTACGGGATAAAGAGGCATAGAAAAAACATTATCTTTATCGCAAAAAACAAGCGATGTACTCCTATTTAGCCGATATTCAAGTCTTTCAATTCGATTCGTTGGTTCAACTCCCTGCGATTACCCATTTTGTAACAACCCGTAACGGTATAAACGATTCGGACGCGTATTCTTCATTCAACATCTGTCATTATACAGCGGATAGTGATGAGGCGGTAGCGGCTGCCCGCGAGCGCCTTGCCGAGGCTCTGGGGATTGAAGCCGATCGGATTGTGGTGCCCCGCCAGGTGCATGGCGACCGGGTCGGCGTTGTAGAACATTCCGGTTTTAACGAAGAGGTGGACGCGGTGATTACCAACCGTAGGGGGATGTGCCTTACGGTTTCGACCGCCGATTGTGTGCCGGTGTTGCTTTATTGCCCGAAGCGGCAGGTGGTGGCGGCGGTTCATGCCGGATGGCGCGGAATGGTGAAGCGGATCATTTCGAAAACCGTCTGTCGGATGGTGGAGCAGTTCGGATGTGATTCGGCTGATATCCGGGCTGCAATTGGCCCCTCCATATCTCCCGAAGCGTTTGAGGTGGGGGCGGAGGTTGCCCTTGCGTTTGAGGAGGCGGGATTCGGGTCGGCCGTTTTGCCTTCGCCCATTGCCGGAAAGGCGTATATCGACTTATGGCACGGTGCCAAATCTGATCTGCTGGCGGCAGGGGTATTGACCGAAAATATCGAAACGGCGGCGATTTGTACCTGGCAACAGCATGATCGGTTCTTTTCGGCACGCCGATTGGGTATACGGTCGGGGCGCATTTCATCGGGTATTATGCTGAAATAGTGTGTGATAACTTCATTGTTATTTTATGATTATCATAAAATGACAATGAGCGCAATAATAAAAAACTAATTTTTTTCTGTTATTCGTTTGGATTGTTACGAAAACTTCGTAGATTTACGAAAGTTTCGTAACAATCTTATTTTTAAACGATATGGAAAAGCTTACCAATAATGAGGAAGACGCTATGCGCGCTATCTGGCAGTTGAAGGGAGGATTCATAAAAGACTTTCTTGAAGTGATGCCTGAGCCGCGCCCACCTTATACCACGCTGGCTTCGGTGGTGAAAAACCTGGAGCGCAAAGGGTATCTGACTGCCAAACGGGTGGGGAATACTTATTACTATACACCTGCCATTGAAGAGGCTGATTATAAACGTAAGTTTATGTCGGGATTCGTAAGCAACTATTTTGCAAACTCCTATAAAGAGATGGTATCTTTTTTTGCCAAAGAGGAGCAACTTTCGTCGGACGACCTGAAAGAGATACTTGATTTGATCGAGAAGAAAAAGAAGTAACCTGATTAATACTTCTCCCCATGGAAACTGTATATATCTATTTTCTGAAGGCGAGCATCGCCATGATCCTGTTTTATGGCTTTTACCGGCTGGTTATTTTTCAGAATACCTTCTTTAAGGTGAGGCGGTTTACATTGCTGGCGATCATAGCCTTTTCGCTCACCTTTCCGTTTATTCGTTTCTCATTGCAATGGGATCAGAGTAACGGGATTATCTCTGCAATCAACGAGGGGATTTCGGTGAATCTGCCCGAAATAATCGTATCGGGTCATCCCGATGCAATGATTCCTGTCGCGTATCTGCTGCCCGGTATTTATGCATTGGTAACCGGCATTATGTTACTGCGTATCCTGATCGGTCTGTTTTCTGTGGTACGGCTTCGGATGCTGGCACAGAAAGAGGAGATGCAGGGCATCAACGTGTTGCGGCTGCCTGCGGTTACGGCTCCATTTTCATTTTTCGGTTGGATCTTTTTTTATCCCGAAAAGGAGAACCGGCATGAAACCGCTCAAATTTTACTCCATGAATTGACACATGTACGCCAATATCATTCCATAGATACGCTGATATGTGAGCTTCTTACCGCTTTCTTCTGGTTTAATCCGTTTGCGTGGCTCCTGAAGCGGGAGGTGCGGGTGAATCTGGAATTGCTTGCCGATGAAAAGGTGATCCGAAGCGGAGCGGAAATAAAAAGCTATCAATATGCGCTTTTGCGCTTATGCCATCCTGTAAAAACAAACAAGCTTGTTAATAACTTCAATGTTTCACAATTTAAAAGACGTATTATGATGATGAACAAAAACAGATCTTCCCGTAATTCTTTATTGCGCTACGCATTTGTGCTGCCGGTGGCATTGGTTTTGGTTATTGCTTGCAACAGCCGAGAAGAGGATTTGACCGACGAACAGATTATTCAAGAACAGAAAGTAGCTTCACCCATCTCTTCTGCAAGAGAGGGTGTCGATGATGTGTTTACGGTTGCTGAGGAGATGCCTCAATATCCGGGAGGAACCGATGCGTTGCTCAAATTTATTGGCGACAACATAAAATATCCTGCCAGTGCGGAAGCAGCATCTATTGAAGGGCGCGTGATAGCCAGCTTCGTGGTAACGAAAGAGGGAAAAATAAAAGATATCAATATTATTCGAGGTGTGGTGCCTGAACTTGATGAAGAAGCGATAAGGGTGATCGAATCGATGCCTGACTGGACGCCGGGATATCAGCGGGGTCAGGCGGTAAATGTAAAATATACGATACCGATTCATTTTCGCTTGCAATGATGAGTGTAAGGGGATGTGTCAAGGCGATGCATCCCGTTACTTTGCAATTTTAATTTTTTTGTCCATGGAAACTGTATATATCTATTTTCTGAAGGCGAGCATCGCCCTGATCCTGTTTTATGGCTTTTACCGGCTGGTTATTTTTCAGAATACCTTCTTTAAGGTGAGGCGGTTTACGTTGCTGGCTATTTTATTTTTTTCGGCGCTTTATCCTTTTATCGATATTGTAGAGTGGCTATCGCGGAAGGAGCCGGTACATGAAATACTGATTCCTTATATTGAAGAGAGTGCGATTGTGGTTACGCCCATAGCGGCGGAGCCGGAAAAATTTTCGGTCTCACAATTCGGAATGATCTTTTATGGGGTAATTGCCGCCATCTTGTTTCTGCGGATGTTCATTCAGTTTTTGTCTATCCTTTTTTTACGCTATAAATCGCAACCGGTTGAGTTTGAAAATCAACGTATTTACGTATTAGCCGACAATCCGGTGCCATTCTCCTTTTTTCATTGGATTTTCATGAATCCGGAGCATACTTCTCATCAAGATTCTATTCAGATTCTGACCCATGAGCAGACGCATGCCCGTCAATATCATTCGCTGGATTTATTAATCAGTGAATTAGCCACCGTATTCTTTTGGTTTAACCCGTTCGTGTGGCTTTTAAAACAGGAAATACGGGTGAATCTGGAGCATTTAGCCGATAACGAGGTGATTGAGCGTGGTGCGGAGGTCACTACTTATCAATATTCGCTTTTACGGTTATGCCATCAAAAAACATCGAACAAGCTTGTCAATAACTTCAATATTCCACAATTTAAAAGACGTATTATTATGATGAACAAGAATAAATCGAATCGAAATTCGCTTTTGCGCTATGCGTTTCTGATTCCGGTAGCCGGATTATTGGTCGTATCGGGAAATGTGCAGGCTGTAATCAGCAAGGTGCGGAGTGAACTAACGGCGGTTTCCGCAGAGTTGCAAGATTCCGAATCGAAGGTTTCGGGACAAGTGTTGACGGCGGATAATCAGCCCGTGGCAGGTGCAAATGTGATTATAAAAAATACCCATATCGGTACGGTAACCGATGCGAATGGAAAGTTCTCTTTAGAGATGAAGCCCGGAGATCAATTGCACATCTCTTTTGTGGGGCTGAAAAGCACTGTAATGACACCGGAGCTGAATCAGAAAGAGCTGAAAATAATATTGGATGACGCACCTGTATATCAGGAAGAGGTGGTTGTAGTAGGGTATGGTGAAGCGAAAAAAGATAAATCACCCGTATTAAAAGATAATTCGCTTGTATTTACGGTAGTAGAAGAGATGCCCTCTTTCCCGGGTGGCGAAAACGCACTGATGCAATACATTGCACGCAGTATCAAATATCCGGTAATCGCTCAGGAAAACGGGATAGAGGGAATGGTTTTTGTATCGTATATCATTAATGCCGATGGAAAAATAACTTCGCCCGAAGTGATCCGTAGTGCCGATCCTGCATTGGATAAGGAGGCATTGCGCATTATTACGGGAATGCCCGACTGGAATCCCGGCAAACAGCGCGGTAAGCCGGTAGCTGTAAAATATGTATTGCCGATCACCTTCCGACTTCAGAAGAATGAAGAGGCAGCTCCGGCCGGAAAAGGTCTTTCAAAAGGATTGATTATTGTGGATGGTAAAGAGCAGGCAGCCGGGTTCGATCTACAGAGTATTGCTCCCGATCGGATTGAATCTGTTCAGGTCATAAAGGATGCCGCTTTACTTCAAAAATATGGAGATAAGGGTGCGAATGGTGTGATAGAAGTGAAATTGAAACCATAAAATAGAAATCCCCTGCAATCGCTTGTGAATAGCTGTTGCGGGGGATTATCTTATTATTCCGGATCAGTGTATCTTTTTCCCTGCCAGGTATCGCGCTCTTCGAGGCGCTTGTTTACCTTGGCCGTAAACTCAAAGTTTTTCAATCCCCAGTCGGGAGCGATGAGCAACTCTTTCGGCGATTGCGACACGAAACGCTCTACAACGATATCGGGGCGCAATAATTCGATAAAATCGATCGCTAGGTCAATGTATTCGTCGGCTGTGAAAAGGTGAAACTTTTCGGGCGTTTCTTCAAACTGGCGTGCCATTTTGGTACGCTTGATCAGCTGCAGCTGATGCAGTTTGAGGGTGGTGATGGGCAGTTCAGACAAGCGGCGCGCATGTTCAAGAATCTGCTCGCGCGATTCGCCGGGCAATCCTAAAATCATGTGGGCACCTGTAATAATGCCACGTTCGGCTGTGCGGCGTATCGCTTCTACCGAACACTCCCACGAATGACCACGGTTGATGTAATCGAGTGTTTCATTCAATGTAGATTCCACCCCGTATTCAACCATCAGAAATGTCCGTTTCGATAATTCGGCCAGATAGTCGAGCAGCGAATCGGGCATACAGTCGGGGCGCGTACCGATGATTAATCCTACCACACCCGGTTGACGCAGGGCTTCTTCGTATTTTTCCTTCAATGATTCCAGTTCGCCATACGTATTCGTGTAGGCTTGAAAATAGGCCAGGTATTTCATTGCCGGATATTTACGGCTGAAAAAACCGATTCCGCGGTGCATCTGGTCGCCGATACCCTCGTCGGTATGACAGTAGTCGGGGCTGAATGTCTGATTGTTGCAATAAGTACATCCGCCTCTCCCTTTGCTTCCGTCGCGATTCGGACAGGTAAAGCCCGCGTTCAGGGAGATTTTCTGTACTTTATAGGGAAAATACCGGGCGAAAAAATCGCCCAGTTCATTATATCTCTTCATTTGATATGTGTTGAAAATATGAGCGGGCAAAGATACAACAATATTATAATCCGCTGAAATTTACCTCTTCAAATACCAGCGACGGGATGCGGCGGGTAGAGGAGAGGCGGGCATCATTGCCGATTTCACTCAGATTGCTCCATAACGTGAGCATATTTCCAGTAACATTCATTTCGGATACGGGTTGCGTCAGCACGCCGTTTTCAATCAGGAATCCTTCGATGCCGTAAGAGAAATCGCCGGTAGTGCTGTTGGAGTTACCTCCGTTAAACCCGGTTACCAGAATGCCTTTATTTACTCCGCTTATCAGCTGTTGCAGGTCTTTGGTGCCTCCGGGCATTGTCAGGATTGACGGAGAGCTTACGGTTGGTTTCACCTGCATCTTATTGCCATAATAGGTATCGATGTAGTAGGTTTTCAATACTCCGTTTTCAAACACGGGACGCCGTTCTGTTTTTACTCCCTCCCAGTCGAAATAGCGGGCTCCGTTCGATTTCGGCAAGTGCGGGTCGTCGATCAGAGTCAGTTTGTCGGAAGCTACCTTTTGGTCGAGTTTGTCGATCAGGAATGAGTTTTTCTGCTGCAGCGCGCTTCCGTAGAGCGATTGCAGCATCGGACCCATTAACTGCGACGAGTTAAGCTGATCAACGACCATGGTGTATTTGCCCGACGGTGCTTTCTTCTGCCCTAGTTTCCGGATCACCCGTTCGAGCGCTTTTTTACCGATATCTGTTTTGGGCAGCTCATCATAAATCAGTGATACCTCACTCCAGCCGTCTGAAGGGCGCGCTTCGCCTTCTCCTTTGATCGAGGCGCTACCTCGCAATACGAAAAACGTAGTACCTTTCTCCCCCTCAAAGCCGTTGCTGGCAATCATATAAGTATCCGAAGTGCCGTCGCGGTAACTACCATTTACCGAAATCAGCCGTTCGTCGGTATCGTATATCTCTGCTGTTATCGCATGTGCCAATGCTATTTTTTCGTCCGCGTCTATCCCTTCGAAACGGGGATCCTGATTGCCCAGGTCGGGCATACCTCCTTTGTAATAGGTGGATGAATCGGGCAACGTGCGTGCCGGGTCTTCGGCCAGAAAACGGGTAGAGGCAATGCCGTTTTTGATAAAGGCCTCGAGTTCTTTTTTATTGATGCGGTTGGTCGAAAAACTGCCGTAGCGGCCGTCGACGAACAGTTCAATCTCCATACTGTTTTCAGATGCCTGGTTAAGGCGGTCGAGCTTCGTGTTCAATACCTCGAAGGTGTTGTTAGAACCGCTCGAAATGATGACACGGGCGTTCTGACAACCGTTTTTGAGGGCATAATCCATCGCCCACCGTGCTGTGTTTTTATGATCGGATGAAATCATTGTTGTAAAATTAAGTAGTTAAACATCAGGCCTCGCCTCCGACAGTAAGTTTGCTTACCAATGCCGACGGCATACCGCAGGTGACAGGACATGCCTGGCCATCTTTTCCACAAGTCCAGCTTCCGTTGTCGATAATCGGGTTGTTGGCAACCATGGTGATGTCGGCAAGCGCTTTCGGACCGTTTCCGATAATGTTGATATCCTTGATCGGCTGCGTCAGTTTGCCATTCTCAATCAGATACCCCGATTTGACATAGAACGTGAAGTCGCCGGCGCCGATCTGTACCTGTCCGTTGGTGAATTTATCCACATACACTCCGTTTTTCACCTGTGCGATCATCTCTTCTTCGGTAGCGTTGCCCCCTTCCATATAGGTAGCGCGCATACGCGGGATAGGCATTTTGCGGAATGATTCGCGGCGACCATTCCCGGTAGAAGGGATGCCGTAATGACGCGCACTGATGCGGTCGTGCAGGTAACTCGCTAAGATACCCTCCCGTACGATGTAGGTTTTCTGCCCTTCCACTCCTTCATCGTCGATATTGATAGAACCGCGGTTAAACGGAATGGTAGCGTCGTCTACCACGTTGATGTTTTCGTTGCAGATTTTCTTATTCAGCTGATCGGAGAATATCGAAGTGTTTTTGCGGTTGAAGTCTGCTTCGAATGCGTGTCCGATCGCTTCGTGCAATAAAATACCCGAACCTCCGGCCGCCATCACCACCGGCATCTCACCCCCTTTGGGTTTGATGGCGTTAAACATCAGTGCGGTCTGATCGACCGTTTCTTTGGCCAGTTGATCAATGAGTTCGTCCGACAGGAATTCGGTTCCCATCCGATAAGAACGGTTTGAGCTTCCGTTTTCTATCTTCCCGTTTTCTTCCATCACGCAGAAGGCGCCTAAAGTTACCATCGGGCGATAGTCATAATAGATGGTTCCTTCCGAATTGCAAAACAGAATATGGGATGTTGAATCGTTGAGGGATGCGCTTACTTTGTTTACACGCTTGTCGAGCGCAAATATTTTATCGTTGAGTTTTTGCAGATAGGGCTTTTTCATTTCAATACCCACTTCATCCCAGGGAGTGGTGATGGCATAGAAGTTTTGCACCGTCGGTTTCTCTGTAAGGGACGCCACCCCCTTTGTATTTTCGTAAGTAGCGATGCGCGATGCCGTACGGGCTGCTTTTAGCATCTCTTCGGGAGTGATGTTTTCGATATAGGCATAGCCGGTTTGATCGCCGGCAATTACCCGTACACCCATTCCGAAATCTATATTCGAATCCGTATTATTTACTTTGCCATCTTGCAGTCTGATTGAATTGCTGAAAGTGTGCTCAAAATAGAGATCAGCATAGTCAGCCCCTTTTTCGAGTGCTGTTTTTAATACTTTTTTGAGTTGCGACTCGGTTACACCAAAATGATCGAGTGCAAATGACAGGCCGGTTCCAGGCCCGGGTTGTGTTGCCGCACACCCCTGCAATACCGTAGGAACGGTAAGCGCGCCTAATAGAGCCAGGCTTCCGTTTTTAATAAAATGCCGTCTGTTCATAAATGGATGTATGTTAATGGTTTGTATCAAAAGTAAATCTAATTTAAATATTTTATTGTTAATTAAGGGGGTGTTTTATCCTTTTATTCTTCGAATGCGAAAATATTGCGTTTTATGTTTTAAAATTGGTTGCGGCGATTGCATTTTTTCTAAAAATAAACCTTTATAGGGTACTTTTGTGTTCAGAAACAATTCCATTGATTACCTTTGTATAAATAAAACACAAATCCTGGCGGATGATAGAAAGAGTAATCATTTTAGAGAATATCGACCCAGTCGTCTTTTATGGAGTGAATAATACAAATATTCAGTTCCTGAAATCGCTTTATCCCAAGTTGCGTTTTGTTGCGCGCGGGCATGTGATGAAAGTGATCGGCGAAGAGAAAGAAACGGAGGATTTTGAAAAAATGATCCGTAAGCTCGAAAAGTATTGCGAAGAATTTAACGTACTCAATGAAGAGATCATCCTTGATTTCGTGACCGGAGAGAAACCGGCAGAGAAGAAACAGGATAATCTGATTATTCATGGAGTAAACGGCAAGCCCATTACCGCCCGAACGCCCAACCAGAAAAAACTGGTAGATGCATTCGACAAAAATGATTTGGTATTCGCCCTTGGGCCTGCCGGATCGGGTAAAACGTATGTGGCTATCGCCCTGGCGGTAAAAGCGTATAAAAACCGCGAAATCAAGAAAATCATTCTGAGTCGTCCTGCCGTAGAAGCGGGCGAAAAGCTTGGCTTCCTGCCGGGCGAAATGAAAGACAAACTCGACCCTTATTTGCAGCCACTTTACGACGCGTTGCAGGATATGATACCGGCAGCCAAGCTGAAGGAATTGCTCGAATCGAATGTGATTCAGATCGCTCCGTTGGCTTACATGCGCGGCCGTACGCTGAGCGATGCGGTAATTATCCTCGATGAGGCACAAAATACCACTACCCATCAGATTAAAATGTTCCTGACCCGTTTAGGGCTGGGAGGAAAAATGATCATTACGGGCGATATGACGCAGATCGACTTGCCGGCTTCGGTAACGTCGGGATTAGTGCAGGCACGTAAGATACTGAAAGATGTACCCGGTATTGCGACGGTAGAGTTCGAAAAGAAAGATATTGTTCGCCATAAGTTGGTGCAGCGTATCGTGGATGCCTATGATAAGCACGACGACAAAGTGCGCAAAGCAAGATTAGAATTAAAAAATGATAGTTCGGCACAGAATACGGAACCGGCAGACTAACCGACCTTCGGGTCGGCTGACGCCTATCCGCTTATTCTGTGTTTTTTTATATCCCTTTCAATAACAACTTTTTATTTCAACTTATAGTATCATTACAAAATGAAGAATGCTTTAACAAGAACGGATTATAATTTTCCGGGTCAAAAAGGAGTTTATCACGGTAAAGTGCGCGATGTTTACAACATTAACGATGAATTGTTGGTAATGGTAGCCAGCGACCGTATCTCTGCTTTCGATGTTATTCTGCCGGAAGGGATTCCTTACAAAGGGCAGGTGCTGAACCAGATCGCAGCCAGATTCCTCGACGCCACCGCCGACATCCTGCCAAACTGGAAGATTGCTACTCCCGATCCAATGGTTACTTTGGGTGTGAAATGCGAGCCATTTAAAGTTGAAATGGTGATCCGCGGTTATCTGACCGGACATGCATGGAGAGAATATAAAGACGGAAAACGTGAGATTTGCGGTGTGCCGATGCCCGATGGAATGGTAGAGAACCAAAAATTCGAAACTCCGATCATCACTCCGACTACCAAAGCAGACGCAGGTCATGACGAGGATATCTCAAGAGAAGAGATTATTGCACAGGGAATCGTAAGCCGCGAAGATTATGAGGCGCTCGAAAAATATACCCATGCGCTTTATCAGCGTGGTTGTGAAATGGCTGCCGAAAAAGGACTGATTCTTGTAGATACAAAATATGAGTTCGGAAAAGCAAACGGACAGATCATTCTGATGGACGAAATCCATACGCCCGATTCTTCACGCTACTTCTATGCGGAAGGATATGCCGATCGTCTTGCCAAAAACGAGCCTCAGAAACAGCTTTCAAAAGAATTCGTACGTCAGTGGCTTATTGAAAACGGATTCCAGGGCAAAGAGGGGCAGCAGGTGCCGTTCATGTCTGAAGAGTATTGCAACAGCGTTTCTGATCGTTATATTGAACTTTACGAACATATTTTAGGTGAAAAATTCGTCAAAGCTGACATCAATGATGTAGCTTCGCGTATTGAAAAAAATGTAACCGAATTTCTTAACAGCTATCAGAAATAATGCCCAAAAAATATCAGGCAGAAAAAATTGTTCCCTATCAGGGCAAGGAGTCGAAGACCACGCAGATTGAGCGGATGTTTGACTCTATCGCCCATTCGTACGACAAACTCAACGTTACTTTGTCGATGGGTATCGACCGCCTATGGCGTCGTAGCGCGCTCAAGTCGTTAAAACCGTACGCGCCCAAACAGATTCTCGACGTGGCTACCGGCACGGGCGATCTGGCCATACTGGCTGCCCGTAAGCTCAAGCCGCAGCGTGTTACCGGCATCGATCTTTCGGAAGGGATGCTCGCTATCGGGCGTCAGAAAGTATCGAAAGCAGGACTCGATCATCTCGTGGTGATGGAGTGTCAGGATTGTCTAAACTTGCAGTTCGAGGATAACAGCTTCGATGCCATTACGGTGGCTTTCGGAGTGCGTAACTTCGAAGAGCTAGAGAAAGGGTTTGCCGAAATGTATCGCGTATTGAAACCGGGAGGTGTATTGCTGGTGCTGGAGTTATCCACTCCGCAGTCTTTCCCGATGAAGCAACTCTATGCGTTCTATTCATTCACCGTGATACCGTTTTTAGGACGGATGATTTCGAAAGACCGCTCGGCCTACGAATATCTTAATAAATCGGTGAAGGCGGTGCCGCAAGGTGAAGTAATGGCCTCCATCTTCCGGAATGTAGGTTTTCGAAACGTCTGTTTCGATAAATATACGTTTGGTATTTGTACGAATTACAGAGGGGAAAAATAAAATACAAAAAGAGCTCAACAGTTTATCTGCTGAGCTCTTTTCGTATTTAATAGAATAGCTATTCTTAGTTCAATGTAAATTTGGCGCTTTTCACATCGCGGCTGTTTCCACCCACCATTACGTCAAATTCACCCGGTTCGCAAACGAAATCAAGATTGTAGTTATAGAACTTCAACATTTCAGGAGTGATTTCGAAAGAGATCGTTTTTGTTTCACCAGCCTTGATCTGTACTTTTTCAAATCCTTTCAACTCTTTTACCGGACGTGTTGTTGAGCCAACGATGTCGCGGATATAAAGCTGTACCACTTCCGATCCGTCTGTCTTGCCTGTATTTGTTACATCTACCGACGCTGTGATTACCTCGTTCATACCCATTTGGTCTTTGCTTAATTTCAGATCGCCGTATGCAAACTGCGTGTAGCTCAATCCGTATCCGAAAGGATATAATGCTTCATTCGGTACATCCAGGTAGCTTGTCGTAAACTTCTGGAACCATTGTGGCTGCGGACGTCCTGTCATTTTATGATTGTAATGCAAAGGAACCTGTCCCGGCGACTGAGGGAATGAAGTAGTCAGTTTTCCGCTCGGATTTACATCGCCGAACAATACGTCTGCAATGGCAGGAGCCGCTTCCGAACCACCGAACCAAACGTTCAGGATAGCCGGTACGTTTTCAGACTCCCATTTCAATGCCAACGGACGTCCGGTAAACAATACCAACACCACCGGTTTGCCTGTTTTCAACAATTCTTTCATCAATCGCTGCTGTGCATCCGGAATCGTGATGTCCGTACGGCTGCTTGATTCGCCGCTCATTTCGGCCAACTCGCCCAATGCCGCTACGATCACATCCGCTTTGCTTGCTGCCTGAAGCGCTTCTTTGATCATTGCATCTGCCGAACGATTGTCACGGCCGATCCCTTTACCAAATGCAGAAGCGCGTTCTTCGTAACCAGCGTCGTCGATTACGTTGCTTCCTTTTGCATAAATCACTTTCGCACGGTCGCCGGCCACTTCCTGAATACCCTCTACCAATGTAGCCGGAATGTCGAAGTTAGCAGCTACGCTCCATGTACCCGGCATGTTGCGACGGTCGTTACCCAGCGGGCCAACCACAGCAATCGTACCCTGTTTTTTCAATGGAAGCGTGTTGTTTTCGTTTTTAAGCAATACGAAACTTTCTGCGGCGATACGGCGAGCCACGTCGCGGTGTTCTTTGTTGTACACCTCGTTTTTGGCGCGTTCGCTATCGCAATATTTATACGGATCCTCAAATAATCCCAGTTTGTATTTTGCCTCCAAAATGCGGCGGCAAGCCTGGTTGATTGATTCTTCCGATACATTTTTATCTTTTACCGAAGCCGAAAGGGTAGTAAGGAATCCTTCGCCTACCATATCCATGTCGATACCCGCGTTCATGGCCAAAGCCGATACGTTTTTCAGATCACCCATTCCGTGCGCGATCATCTCATTGATACCGGTATAGTCGGTTACGACCAATCCTTTGAATCCCCATTTATCACGCAGGATATCTTGCATCAACCATCTGTTTCCCGTAGCCGGCACACCGTCTACTTCATTGAATGAAGCCATTACGCTACCTGCGCCCGCTTCGATAGAAGCCTGATACGGATACATGTATTCATTAAACATACGTTGGCGGCTCATATCTACCGTGTTGTAATCGCGACCTGCATCGGGTGCCCCGTAAAGCGCATAATGCTTCACGCACGAAAGCATCGTATTCTTTTCGGTCAGGTCTTTTCCCTGATATCCTTTTACCATTGCCGCGCCCAATACTCCGGCAAGATACGGGTCTTCGCCCACACCTTCTGAAATACGTCCCCAACGGGCATCGCGGCTGATGTCTACCATCGGGCTGAAAGTCCAGCAAATACCATCTGCCGTAGCTTCCTGAGCAGCGATGCGAGCTGACTCTTCTACAGCAGCGGGATCCCAGCTACAAGATAATCCCAATGGAATAGGGAATACGGTTTCATATCCGTGAATCACGTCCATCGCGAAAATCAGCGGAATCTGCAGGCGGCTCTCTTCAACAGCCACACGCTGTACTTCGCGGATTTTATCAACACCTTTAATATTGAATAAACCACCTACCTGGCCTGCTTTGATTTTTGATGCGATATCACTGCTTTTAGCCTGTCCGGTTGTAATATCTCCGGCTGCCGGCAAATTGAGCTGACCGATTTTTTCTTCAAGGGTCATTTTGCTCATCAATTCATTGATGAACTGATCCATTTTCTGATCAGTCGCCTTTTGGTTGTCGCCTTTCTGCGAGCACGAAATCATCATGCTTGCGCAGCACATGGCGGTTACGAATTTCTTCATGTGTTTTGTGTTAATTTGAGGAATTGTCTCTTTGGTAATAATTACAAAGAAATGAATTCTCCATTATAAAGCAGGTACACACTGTGTTATACAATTACTACAGAAGCAAAAAAACACTACTACTTTACTTCGACAAAAAATATTATATTGTTTAAATACAGGTAGATACGTTGTTTGTCACAGCGGAGGGAATACGGTGGAGGCAGAGAGGGCGTACGCATGATGCAAACGGGTAAAAAAAAATCCGGAGACAAGTGTCTCCGGATTTTTTTGATGATAACCATCAAAATTATTTTACTTCCCATCCAAGTGCGCTTGCGCCCAATACAGCCGCATCGCTTTCTTTTAATTCAGAGAAAAGAACTTTAATTTTTCCTTTCCAGATGTTCAGCAGATTACGTTCCATTGCATCAACAATAGGGTTCATAATCATATCACCTGCGCGAGAAAGACCACCAAACAGGATGATCGCTTCAGGAGCAGAGAATGCTACGAAATCAGCGAAAGCTTCACCTAGGATGTGACCTGTGAATTCGAAAATTTCCTGTGCCATTTTATCGCCGGCAACAGCAGCTTCATAAACATCTTTCGATGTAATCTCATTGTTCGGGATCTGACGAAGCAAGCTTGGTTCTTTGCGGATCTCAAGGAACTCGCGAGCCGTACGAGCCACACCTGTCGCCGAAGCGTAAGCTTCAAGACATCCGGCACGACCGCAACCGCAAGAACGTCCGTTTGGTTTACGTACGATTACGTGACCCAATTCACCGGCAAAGCCGTCGTGTCCGTATACCAACTGTCCGTTAATAACGATACCGCTACCTACACCTGTACCCAATGTAATCATGATGAAATCTTTCATGCCACGAGCAGCTCCATAAGTCATTTCGCCAATCGCTGCAGCATTTGCATCATTTGTAAGATTTACCGGGATACCGAATTTCTGAGTCAATAGTTTAGCCAAAGGAATTACACCTTTCCAAGGAAGGTTTGGTGCGAATTCGATATTTCCGGTATAGTAGTTTCCGTTTGGAGCCCCTACACCGATTCCTTTAATTTTGTCTGCGCCACCTACTTCATCAATCAACTTTGAAAGACCTTTGTACAAATCTTCAACATATTCGTTGATGTCAAGATACTTTTGAGTTTTAATAGAATTGGTCGCAATCACTGAACCTCTGGCATCAACGATGCCGAATACTGTATTCGTGCCGCCTATGTCAATTCCGACAGCGTACGGCTTATTCGTGGTCATCATATGGTTGTTTAGAATTTTGTTCCGGTTGGCAAAGATAATCTAATAATCGAATTATTACTCTATTTTAGAGAAAAACACCCTATATTTTTGCTGTGCAACCGATTGGATTGTTGTTTGTTAATCGTTGATATCCTTAACGTAAGCGTAAAGAATCGCCTTCCTGAGGAATATATTCGTCTGTTTTATCATTTAGTTTATACAAACTTTTCACCCGTATTCCATACAGTTGCGAGATCGAATGCATTGATTCTCCAACCCCTACCGAGTGGAATCGCTTCTCTTTCGGCCCCTTGCGGTTCTTCTTTTTCAGAAACACCACATCGCCTTTGCTGAGGGGATAATCGCGTGGCACTTCGTTATACGAGCGCAACTTACGAGCGCTAAAGTCGAGCTCTTTCGCAATCAGATCAAACGTATCGTTTTCGCGCGCCACTACGTAAAGTAGCCCATTGGTCATGTATATCTGATGCGGCTGATACCAGGCGGGTAATCCAGAATTCTTTGGCGGACGCACAAACTGTTTCTGATCGTACTTATAAAGTTCGTAATCTTCAATCAGTTTTATCAGCTTGTTGGCATACGCCTTATCGGTGGCATATCCGCATTTTTGCAATCCTTTAGCCCATCCTCGGTAATCATTCGTGCTTAATCTGAACAACGGAGCGTAACGCTCGCGTTTTGCCAAAAACAATGAATGGTCATGATATGAATCTTCTGCATGGCTGTATTTGCGGAAGCAATCGTTGCGGCGGTCGTCGTCGTGATAAATTTTCTTTCCGGTCCAGTCGTGGCATTTAATTCCGAAATGGTTGTTTGCTTCGCGGGCCAGCCGCCCTTTACCTGCGCCCGACTCAAGCAATCCCTGAGCCAGTGTGATACTTGCCGGAATTTTGTATTTCTTTTGATGTTCGGCAGCCAGCGGGCCGTATTGCTTAATATAACGTACATATTCGGCATTACGGCTTTGAGCCGTCAGCAACACACTAAAACAAAAGAGGCAAAGCAGCAGAGTGGTTTTGCGAATAAACATAACTGATATTTGTATTTATGATCCTTTTATAGAAAGGGTGTAATTGATATTAAAAAATCGAATAGGAAAAATAAGCCACCCGAAAACTTCTTATATTTGTAAAAGACAATGGGCTTTTTTCTAACAAAAAAATTATTTATACAGATGCAAGAGCTTAATATTACTACAAAGATAAAAGTTTGTCAATATGACGAATTAACTCCCGAACAAAAAAAGCTTACCAACGAGGCAAAAGAGGCAACTTTCCGCTCCTATGCTCCTTATTCAGGATTCTTTGTGGGTGCGGCTGCCGAATTGGCCAATGGCGAAATCATCCAGGGCAATAATCAGGAAAATGCGGCATATCCGTCCGGTTTGTGTGCAGAGCGTGTTACTTTGTTTTTTGCCAACAGCAAATATCCCGACGTTGCGGTGAAGCGTCTTGCCATTGCTGCCCGTACGGGTGGTGATTTTGTAGCCGAGTGTGTGGCTCCTTGCGGTGCATGCCGCCAGGTTATTTTAGAAACAGAAGACAGAGGGGGTAAACCGATGGAGCTGTTGTTGTGCGGTAAAGACCAGGTGTATATCGTAGACAGTATCAAAGATTTGTTGCCACTTTATTTTAGCAAAGAGCAATTGCTGTAAAAACAGCTGTTTATATTAAATAGGAAGAGGATGTACCCAAAGTGCATCCTCTTTCTATTTAATACGGCAATAACTTTTTCTTTCCGTTCTTAATCGAACATCAAAACAGGTACATCTACCGATATTACATTATTGACAATCGAAACTTTTCCTTTTTTCAGCGCATTTACCATATTGGCCGTAGTTTGACCTATTACGGCAATTGTCTTTCCCCGATATGCCATATCGGTTAGTATCAGAATTTCATATTTGTTTTCTGAAAGCGGTTTGGCATAGATATAAATAAGGTTTTGAGAATTAGATGCCGACAATATAAGTTCTTCTGCCGGAAGTTCTTTGCTCACTTCGGCTACTTTACTGCCATAATAAACCGTCTGTCCGGCACCAACTTCATGCGCTTTATAGGCAACCATCGCCTGCTCAAGAGAAAGGGCATCCAGCCAACCTGATTTTAAATCGACCGTCTCTCCCGAATTTACCCCTTTTAGGTCGGGTAATAAGGCAATCTTACTAAATGCTTCTTGTAGGGTGATAGCCGAAACGCTTACCGTCGCTAAAGCCAAGAAAAATAGGGAGATGAGTATTGTTTTCATAATTTA
>JAVVPN010000010.1:18061-57985 GCA_036655755.1 Bacteroidales bacterium
ATTGTTTTCATAATTTAGAAGGATTATAATATTATAACTTCAGGATTTCCCTTTTGTTCGATATTTCCCTTCTTTATTGATACCCTCTATGAAAGGATAGATTAAATCGATTTGTTGCTTGAAATAAAATAGTTACGTTTGTCAAAGGATATTAAATAAACAACTTAAACACTTTGTATATGAAATCGCCATAACTCACCTAAAGTTGAGGTACCTAACAAAAGGTATATAAATGGCGCATTTATACTTTGATGTTAAACATTAAATTATATATAAATGAAATCGATTAAAGGCACTCAGACAGAAAAAAATCTACTTACTTCATTCGCCGGCGAAAGCCAGGCACGTATGCGTTATACCTATTTTGCCAGCCAGGCAAAAAAAGACGGTTTTGAACAGATATCGGCTATTTTCCTTGAAACGGCAGATCAGGAAAAGGAGCATGCAAAACGAATGTTCAAATACCTTGAAGGGGGAGAAGTAGAAATTACAGCTAAATTTCCTGCAGGCGTAATCGGATCGACTCTCGAAAACCTACTGGCTGCCGCTCATGGCGAACATGAAGAGTGGGCGATGGAATATCCGCGTTTTGCCGAAATCGCCGATCAGGAGGGTTTCCCGGCTATCGCTAAAATGTATCGAGCCATTGCCGAAGCCGAAAAAGGACATGAAGAGCGCTACCGCGCATTTGTAAGCAATATCGAAGATGCCCGCGTTTTTGCACGCGAAGACGAAGTGGTATGGCAATGTCGTAACTGTGGTTATATCCATGTAGGTAAAGAAGCGCCGATGGCTTGTCCGGCATGTTTGCATCCACAGGCTTACTTTGAAATCAAAAAAGAAAACTATTGATCGGATTTCAATAATAAGATACCTAAAGAGGCTTTCTGAATTTTCAGAAAGCCTTTTTTTTTGTAACGAGCCAGGTCAATGCGCACCGGTATTATTATCATTTTTTATCTGGTCGGCAATCAGATACGCTTGGCGGATGCGATCGGCCAAACCGATGCCGTTGCGAATATTTCCTGCAAGATAAAGGCCTTGGTGTTGTTTCTCAAAAGTTGAGATCCATTCCCACACAGGTCCTACAATCGATGTGTATTGAGGAATCGCATTTTTATAGCGAAAAATTCGAAGTAAATCAATTCGGGCATCCGCTTTTATTTTCAACATTTCTGAACAAGCTTTTACTGCGAGCTCTTTTATCTCACGATCGGGAAGATCATATATATCCGGGTTTCGAAGGCCGCCCAAGAAAAAAGAAAACAGGCAACTGCCTTTAGGCGATCTGTTGTCAAAGCAAGCCGACGGATACAAAATTCCCAGTATTTTTTCTTTTTCAACACTCGGAACTAATCCTCCGAATGCATTGTAGCGACATTGATGGATACCTGAAATCCCAATTGCTACCTGGATTACCGGTGCATAGATGAGTTGTTGTAAAAGTTGTTTTTCATTTTCTTTCAAAAACGGAAGTATGTCGGGTAAAATATGAGCACCCACAGTAGAGACAACAGAATCGGCCAATAGTGTATGCTTTGCTTTAGCCGTACAGAAATCAAGTTTCCACAAAGCTCCATTCTGTATAATGGAAAGATTCGCCGTCTCAAGCACAATATCGCTTTTCAGAATATCATACAGTCTGTCGGTAAGAGTTGATAATCCACCCGAAACAGAAAATATCTCTTTCGTAGCTTTTTGAGAATGCATTTTTCTGCGTTTTTTTATTCCGGAAATAGCACCTCTTATAAAACTACCGGAGGTTTGCTCGAGTGCATATAGTTTGGGTAGCGCAAAGCGGGTTATCAGCTTTTCGGGATTTCCGGCATATATGCCACCGATAAATGGGTCGACGGCATAGTCAAGAAAAGATTTCCCCAGACGTCTTGATGTTATGGAGGCTACTGATTCGTTTGGATTGCTTCCTTTTTTCCGGAAAGGTTCCCCAAGAATTCTGATTTTATCACTCCATGTAAAAAGGGGCGTGATAATTGCTTCTTTGAGTGATGCCGGTAGCGGATAAAATGCGTTCTTTTTCCAGATCAGTCTTTTTTTTGCTTGTGATTTAGCTATTTCAGGACGGATCTCTTTTCCGAGCGACTCAAATAACTGAGCAACTTCAGGATGTGCCATTATTCCGGAATTAGGGCCAGCCTCAAATATAAAGCCATTTTCCCGTAGTGTATGGATACGGCCACCTGCCCGATTGCATTTCTCAAGAATCAAAACAGGAATGCCCCTGGTTTTTAATAAAAAAGCCAGAGTCAGGCCGGTGATTCCTGCTCCTATAATGATAACGCGTTGTGGTATATAGGATTGTGTTTTCATAGTGGTTTTGAAAAAGATTTAGACCGGGTTCTTTGTAACGGATCGAACAAGGCAGCTACATTACGGAGAAAGACGGTGTGTTTTTCTTTTACTCTGATTTCGCTGTCTGAATATTCAAGAATACCATCTTTGCGGAATTGTTCCAACGCAGTCATATCAACAGTAACGTTTCGGTGTAATTCTTCTGTCGAACAGCTTAGTTCGGATGCAATCCTATCCCAATTGATATAAGAATTGCACATTAATACATCGATAACCTTGCGGATCATTTGTTCGCGGGTTGTAAGCCGATAGCCTTTTTCTACCGGTAATAGGCCTTTGCTTATCATCTCAATATATTGATTCAGATCTTTACGGTTTTGGATATAGGCATCCGAAAGCTGGCTGATACCGCTTATACCGAAAGCATATACCTCTCCGGTAGTTCGTTTTGTACAGTATCCTTGGAAGTTACGGTGCAACAACCCTTTCTGCAAGGCACTCATGAGTTCGTCATCGTGGCGTACGAAATGATCGAGGCCTAACGCTTTGTAATTATGTGAGTTCAAAACTTCACGGGCTGTGCCATATAGTTGTTCTTTCATTGCAGGCGCTGGTAGTCCCGCCTTCTCGAGCTGTAACTGCAGTTTGTTTACCCATGGCACATGTGCATAAGAAAATGTAACGATTCGGTCGGGAGATATTTTAGCTGCACGATTCATATTGTGGCGGAAACTATCGATAGTTTGTCCGGGAAGCCCATAGATAAAATCAAGATTCACAGCTGCTCCTTTTTCCTGTAGGAACGGAACAATCTGTTCGGCCGGGATTATCGACGGACGACGATTTACGGTTTTCAGCACATCTTCTTGAAAATCCTGAATACCGATGCTGAAGCGGGTGAATCCTGCATCTCGTAGCTCCTCCCAATCTTTTTCATGTAAATATCCAGGATGGCATTCGATTGCGATTTCTGGGTTCTCGATCTGATCAAACTTAGAAAGCAGTAAGTCTTTGATTCTTTTTAAATGATAGACTTGAATAGCGGTGGGACTACCTCCTCCATAATGAATCTGAGCTATTTTACGGCGACTATTCAATAATGGCGTAATCATCTCTATTTCGCGGTAGAGGGCATCGAGATATTTTTCGATTACATAATTATTTGCCATCGGAAGTGAATTACATCCGCAATAATAGCATAGATGACGGCAGAAGGGCAAATGTATATAGAATGAAATGAGTGCATCATCGGTATTGGACAGATCAATTGCTTTCCGATAATCGATATCTGTAAAATCTGAATGAAAATAGTTAGCCGGAGGATAACTGGTATAGCGGGGTGTGGGTATATTGTATTTATTTAATAAAGAATGATTTTCCATTTTGATATAATTTTATTTTTAATATTCGATTCGTGATGAACCGTTCATAAGCTTTTTGACGGATATTCCTGCTTCAGAGAGTTTGGGGCAATCTTATCTTTTGAGTTGTTGAAAATGAAGTGAATATAAAGCAGTGCAATAAAGCCGATAAGTGCAGAAAAGAGAAACAGAGTCGAATATCCCGTATAATCAGCAATCCTGCCATATCCTACAGCCATAAGTATTCCACTAAAATGACAAATTACGGTTTGTAATGTAAAATCAGTCCCTTCGCATCCCGGGCGTACGTATTGCATTGCCGTCGTATTAAGCGTAACGGACGACAAGCCATAAACACCCCAAAGCAAGCAGATTAGTATGGGTAGCGCCTTTAATGGTAATAAATGTAGCGCCTGGGCATAGAATGATAACGAAACAAATACAATCAGCAGCGAGCAGATGATTTGTGTGCGCTCTGTTCCGATGCGCCGCAATAGTAATCCGCCGCCGAATGCTGAAACGCACCCTGTCAGCGTACCTGCAAATCCGGATATGATACCGATTTCTTTCATCATGTATCCTAAATCAACCATATAAGGGCGCGACATCGCTAAAATGCCAATCAGACTGTTATAGAATAAAAAAAGAAATAAGATTTGGCGTACAGACCCTTTTTGACGAAAAAAGCTCAGAATAAGAGATCCTTTCATGCGTTGGTGACGTGCGGGGTCTTTCGGAAGTGTTTGATGGTAAAACCGAAGTGGAATAATTGCGATTAAAACAAAGCAGGCAAGCATTGGTAATAGTTCATTCCATCCTCTGTAGTGATATAGAATCAAGAGTATTCCGCTTCCTATCATCGTACCTCCAAAAGCGCCCATCGACTGCATGCTGTTGAGTAGTGGACGTCGGGTGGCAGGAAATGAACGTATGGCGAGTGCGTCGGTAGCAATATCCTGGGTGGCCGATGCAATAAATGAAAGGATGATGAGCAGAAGAATCAGATAAAAATCGGTTTTAAGACTCAAAAAGGCAACTGTCAGAATAAGTGAACCATAAATTATTTCGGATATTATAATCCATTTTTTGTAGTCATTAAGTGTATGAGCTGTGCGATCTATAGCAGGCGACCACATAAACTTAAGCAACCATGGCAGTTTTATAAATTGTAATAATCCTATCGACGCAAGCGAAAATTGCTCTTGGCGCATGATGACAGGTATGACTGTTGAGAAAAAACTCATAGGGACGGACTGTGCAATGTAGAGCAAAAAGAACGTACTCATTTTCATAGCATCTTGTCTTCCTTGCGATTGATTTGTTGTATTCATAGTTTAGAATTGTAAAAGTGCGGAGATGCCGAACGTGATGGGTTTGCCTTGTTGTGCCAACTTTTTTTTGAGCGCTTCGAAATAAAACGCGGTATAGTGAGTATTCAGAAGGTTGCGTCCCCAGAGATCGATAGAAACAATTCCCTTTTGAAACGATATTTTTCCATCTAGAACCCCATAGAAGGGCTGATTTGCACTATTCTCATCATTCCAGTAAATTTTCCCCGTAGCATGATAGTTCATGGCAAAAATAATCCTGTCGATCAGAGACGTTCGTAAGACCCATGTATAATCACTCGTTACAGAGAGTGTATGGCTCGGTACCAGCGGGAGGTATTTTTCGGCATAGTCTGTTTTCTCGTTACGCCGGTATTCTTTAAAGCGTGCATTTGTATATCCATAACTCATATTTACATGAAGTTGGTTGATAGGATTTGCAGCCACAGAAAGTTCCATTCCTTTGCTTTCAGAGCGCCCGGCATTTTTAAGCATAGCACCTTTCCCGGAGGGAAGTGCTTGATAAACCTGTTGCTGTCGCCAATCGATAAAAAATAGCGCATACTGCACTTGTAACCGATGATCGGGTGTGCTGTATTTAACACCGGCTTCATATTGCCAACTGTATTCCGGTTTGAATGAGCGGTCCTTTTCGGATTCGAACGAGGTATTGAAACCGCCGGTTTTGTATCCTTTTGATACGGACGCATAGAGGTTTGTCTGTCTGATAGTATAGAGTAGTGAAACTTTTGGAAGAAGTTGTGAGAATCTTAGTTTGCTATCGAATTTAGCTGTCTCTTTTGTTCCCGTCGCGTTTTTTTGATAAGCCCGATAATCGGTTGCGGATTTTTCAAAGTCATAACGTATTCCTGCGGTAAGTGTAAGCTGTTTAAATATAAAATTATGGAACTCTGACTGATGATAACCTGCTATTCCCGAAGTATTCATATTATTAAACTTCGGCGTGCTGAACCCTTTTTCGCGATATTCCATTTCCATCTGATTATTCAGATGTTGATAAAATCCGAATATGCCAAAAATCCATTTATAGGATTTGTTATTATCAGAGCGAACATTTATTTCTTCAGATACAACAGTCTGCTTTTGTTTTTGAGTTACAAAGTAGGTGTCGGCTACTGAAAAATCCTGATCAATGTGTTGTAGGTCGGAGAAATGCTGTAACGAAGTTTGTGACATAAACCTCCAGCCTTTACCCTTGTAAACGGAGCCGACTCCATTATTCCACATATTGCGTTTGTAAGAGCTGAAAGCATTGTAATTTATTGCATTTGCTTTCTTTTCTGTTTCATTCCATTCACCATACGGATAACCGCCCTGATATGAATATTCATACACACTGTTTAGGCGGACTTCCCACTTAGAAGAGGGGAGCCAAAGCAATTTGACACGGAAATCGGTTGCGTTGAGCGGATCGGCCTTTTTCCCGGTAAAAGTATTGGTGAAAAAACCGTTTTCTTTCCGGTAAGACCCACCTACGGCATAGCCAAATTTCTGACCGGCCATTTTGCTATGGGATACCGATACCCGGAGAGGAGAATAAGAAGCCGTTCCGATTTGTATTCGTGTTGCCTGATGGTTGAAAGGGGAAAGTGTTTGTATATTTATTATACCTCCCATTGTGTTTCGTCCAAACAATGTGCCTTGAGGGCCACGCAGTACTTCTATGCTTGCAACCTCGTTGAACTCAAAATCGAACGTGCTTTTTTCAAAATAGGGTACACCATCCACATATAAGCCCACTGACGGAGAGTTGATTTTTGATCCGATTCCCCTTATATAGACAGGAGATGTCAGGCGAGACCCGTAATCGGGCATGTAAAGATTGGGTACGGCTTGTGCAGCATCTTTAAGAGAGCGAAGTTGATACTTGCCGATTGTTTCTTTTCCTAGAAGAGTGGAAGATACGGGGATTTGCCGGTAATTCGCTCCTAATTTGAATGATTGAATCACTACTTCTTGTAGTTCGACAACCTGAGAAGTGGAATCCTTCTTCCATTCGGAACCATTCATATTTATGCAAAATAGAGCTACAGATGTAGTAAGACAAAGTTTAGGTGGAAAAAACATAGTTAAGGTCTTTTCCGATAAAGATGGCTGCTTTGTTAATTTCCTACAATCACTAATTATAGCGATTTTTCATAAATAAAATCGCCAGATGCCTCAACTAAAGGAGGGGCATCTGGCATATATATGGAAAGTGGTATTACAACCAAGGTGGATTAAAATAATTATACTTTTATAAAATGGCGAAATACTTATTATATTAAGCCAAAGTGTAAGAGTGCTTTAGCGATACCCTCTTCATCAACGGATGCTGTAATATAATCGGCAGCCTGCTTCACTTCGTCTGATGCATTGCCCATGGCGATGCCGATAGCGGCTGCTCTAAGAATGGTAATGTCGTTGCCTCCGTCGCCGAAGGCCATACTTGCTTCCGGTTCGATGCCGTAATGTTCGAGAATATGGTACATCCCTTCGCGCTTGCTGATATTCTGTTTGACGATATCGGTAAAGAGCGGATGCCAGCGGGTTACTTCACAACCGCTCAATACATCGGTCTGGAAGTATTCGTCTTTTTCGGGCGGGAAAAATCCCATGATCTGAAATACTTCCATCTCGGCAATTTCATCGAGCGGTGTTACTTCGGGAAGTGTCACTTTGAGCTGGGTAGTCACGTTTCGCACATCGTCGTTGATATGCGTGATGGCCCACCCGTGTCCGTGCATGAATACCAACGGATGCGGGTTGTGCTTGCTCCACTCCAGAATGCGGAGAATCTCGTTTTTCGGGATGGGTTCTTTCGATATAACCTGATCGTCGGCCGAAAGACACAGACTGCCGTTGAGGGTGATGTAACCGTGGAATTCGATGTTGCGGGTTGCTTCGAGCAAGAATTTCGGACGTCCTGTCGAGATGAATATTTTGATTCCGCGCGCCTTGAGCGCTTCGATGGCGCTCAGCGTGGAAGCGGGGATCTGATGGGTTTTAAATGACAGCAATGTGCCGTCTACATCAAAGAAAACTGCTTTTGTCATAATTAAGTAAGGGGGATGGGTTAAGCCAGATCCAGTCCGAATGCGTCTTTCAATAATACGACATCGGGATTGGTTTGCACCATCTGATTATATTTTTCGCGTCCGCTGAATACACGGACACGCTCATTTTTTTCACTTTCGCGCACATTCATCGTCAGCGAGCTGTTTTGAAGCTTATTGCGCAGGTAATAAAGCAAGTTGGCGCCTTTTTCTTTCAATTTTTCCACCTGATCGGGTATATCAACCACCACTTCGAACTGAGTAGGTGAGAGAAGGGCGGGCTTGCACGACAGGATCGTATTGATCAGAATCGTTTCGCCGGGAATCGTATGTGTGAATTCGATCCATGCTTTGGCCAGTGATTCATTATCTACCGGTTTGTTCATTTCCGCCATTTTCACCTCCTGCACGGGAGCTTCCTCCTGCTTTTTTATTCCGTTACGGATAGAGATGTTCTTTATACCGGACATTCCGGGGCGACCGCTACCTGTAGAGCGCCCCTGTGAGGGCGGGGGGGGCGGTACACTGGTGCTGATCGTGGTTTGTGCAACCTGTTGCGTGGCTGCCGGCTGAGCGGGAGCTTGCTGTACGGGTTGTGACTGCGTCATTGGTTGAGGAGCTGCCGATTGCATGGGTGCCTGCTGCTGCCCGACCGGTTGTAAAGGCTGGGTAGCCTGAGTAGCCGTCGGTTGTTGCGGAGCGGGTGCGAGCAATTGGGCGATGCGAATCAGTGCGATCTCAACAAGCAGACGCTTGTTGCGGCTCGCGCGGTAATTGAGGTCGCATTCGTTGCTGATTTCCAATGCGCGGTAAAGAAACGGGTTCGAACATCGGGATGCTTGCTGTTGGTAGCGCGGTGCCACATCGGGCGCGGCATCCATCAGGGGCAATGTAACGGGGTCTTTGCATACCATTACGTCGCGAAGGTGCGAACCAAGGCCATTGATGAAATGTTGCGGATCGAATCCCTTGGTGATGATTTCATTCAGAATCAGAAGCGCCTGCGAAATATCCTGATTGAGGAACGCATCGGTAACTCGGAAATAGTATTCGTAGTCGAGAACGTTGAGGTTGTCGATTACCGACTGGTAGGTAAGCTGTCCGTCGGTAAAGTTTACGATCTGATCGAAAATCGAAAGCGCGTCGCGCATCCCTCCGTCTGCTTTGCGGGCGATGATGCCCAATGCTTTCGGATCGGCCTGTACGCCCTCTTTCTCGGCCACATACGCAAGGTGATCAATCGTATCTTTCAGTGTGATACGGTTGAAATCGTAAATCTGACAACGCGAAAGGATGGTTGGCAGAATTTTATGTTTCTCGGTTGTGGCTAGGATGAATACGGCATGGTGCGGGGGCTCTTCGAGCGTTTTTAGAAACGCGTTGAAAGCGGCGGCCGACAGCATGTGTACCTCGTCGATGATAAATACCTTATAACGGCCGATCTGCGGCGGAATCTGTACCTGCGAAATTAGTTCGCGGATATCGTCGACCCCATTGTTGGATGCGGCATCAAGCTCATGGATATTGTATGAACGCTGTTCGTTGAAGGCGCGACACGATTCACACGCGTTGCATGCTTCACCGGTTGCCGTCGGCGACAGGCAGTTGATGGTTTTTGCAAAAATACGGGCGCAGGTTGTCTTTCCTACTCCGCGCGGTCCGCAGAACAGGTAAGCATGTGCCAGCTTATTGGTGTGAATTGCATTCTTCAGGGTTTGTGTCAGTGCTCTTTGTCCCACCACCGAATCGAAGGTGGACGGACGATATTTACGCGCCGATACAATATAATTCTCCATAATCTTAATCCTCATTATAATTCACAAAGATAGAAAATTCCGCTAATAATCAAGTATAAAAAAGAGGGTGTAGCAAAACAGCGGACGCATGAGGTTGCGTCCGCTGTTATTAGGTTTATCTTTCTGATTTATTGGCTGAATTAGTCAGAGAACCATCGATTCGAGGATGGATATAGCCGAGTCGGCAAGCGCCACGATCGCTGCGGCTATGATGCAAAGGTCTTTTATGACCAATCGGCCTGCTCCACTTAAAAGCGGGAAACCATGCTCCTTGCTGCCGAGGTCGGGAACCCACACTTCGGGAGTGGTAAACAGGAAAGAAAGGGTACCCAGTGTCATGATAATGGCAAGTAATGCGCCGATCAGCCCGATTACGGGCCAGAAATTGCCGAGCAATACCAATACGCCGATTGTCATGATCAGTATGCCGAGACCTTTCGAGAAGCCGTAGGTGTTGTTGGCTACGTGCCAATCGTGTTTGGCTTGGTCGAACTCACCTTCTTTCATTTTATATTTTTTGTATTCGGGTGCTTTTTTTCGGTAGAAGAACCGCATAAACGGGCTGTTGGCTACAAACGGTACAATACCTTCAGCTTCGTAATTACAGAATTTGAGGGCTCCGATCCATACAAAAATAATAAAGATGGAGATGCGAATCAAAATGATTCCGAAAGGGACCAGTCCGGCTGCGAACTCCAAGAAGTGGACATATAAATCTTTCATGTTGATGGTGGATGAATGATTGGGTTATGTTCTTTATTAATAACATTTTATGTTTTGGATAAGTTCTATAAAATACTGCGGATTTTAATACGAATGTAAATAGGGTAGTTGTGATTATTTGTATCTTTATAAAGGCCAGTATCAGAACCAATTTTGGATTAAGTATGTTATTACCTAATAGAAACCCTTATTGATAACACAATCTTTAAAATTTAAATTATGGAAATTGTAAAAGTAACAGGACGGGAAGTGCTTGATTCTCGTGGAAATCCGACGGTTGAGGTAGATGTATTAACAGCTTCGGGAGCTTTCGGGCGTGCAGCTGTGCCATCGGGTGCCTCTACGGGTATGAACGAAGCGCTCGAATTGCGTGATGGTGATAAATCACGTTATTTGGGTAAGGGTGTTTTGAAAGCTGTTGAAAATGTAAATGAAATAATCGGGCCGGAATTGGTTGGTATGAGTGTGCTTGAGCAAGATGCCATCGACAAATTCCTGATCGATCTTGATGGAACGGATACCAAATCGAAACTGGGTGCGAATGCTTTGCTAGGCGTGTCGCTGGCATGCGCAAAAGCCGCCGCCGACTATCTGGGCATACCGCTTTATCGCTATATCGGCGGTTCGAACACCTATGTATTGCCGGTTCCAATGATGAATATCATTAACGGTGGTTCTCACTCGGATGCTCCGATTGCATTTCAGGAGTTTATGATTCGTCCGATCGGTGCACCTTCTTACCGTGAAGGTTTGCGCATGGGGGCCGAGGTATTCCACGCATTGAAGAAAGTATTGCACGATCGCGGCCTGAGCACTGCGGTAGGTGACGAAGGTGGTTTCGCTCCGAAACTGAAAGGTACGGAAGATGCGCTCGAATCTATTTTGCAGGCAATTAAAGCGGCCGGATATGAACCGGGTACTGAGATTTCGATAGGTCTTGACTGCGCAAGCTCTGAGTTTTATAAAGACGGATTGTACGATTATACCAAATTCCAGGGTCCGGATGCTCCTAAATATACTTCTGCGCAGCAGGTGGATTATCTGGCTGAGCTGATCAGCAAATATCCGATCGATTCGATCGAAGACGGTATGGCTGAAGATGACTGGGACGGATGGAAGATGCTGACTGACAAGATTGGTAAGAAATGCCAGTTGGTGGGCGACGACTTGTTTGTAACCAATGTTGAATACCTGAAAAAAGGTATTAAGATGGGTTGTGCCAATTCAATTTTGATCAAGGTTAATCAGATCGGTACATTGACCGAAACATTGAATGCGATTGAAATGGCGTTGCGTGCCGGCTATACTGCTGTGATTTCGCACCGTTCGGGCGAAACTGAAGATGCTACGATTGCCGATATCGCTGTCGCAACCAATGCGGGTCAGATTAAAACCGGTTCGTTGAGTCGTTCCGACCGTATGGCTAAATACAACCAGTTGCTTCGTATTGAAGAAGAATTGGGCGATGTGGCTCAGTACGGATATTCAATCTGAGGATAATATCATCGTTTAAAAATAGAAAATGCAGGAGGAAAATCAATTTTGATTGCCTCCTGCATTTTTTATATGCGGATTAATATTGCCTGGTTTTGTATGAATTATTCGTGGTTCATCAACCGGGTTTTGGCCAATGTCTCATACTCGGTGCCCGGACGTCCGTAATTGGCATACGGATGAATGGCGATACCACCGCGTGGCGTAAAGATACCGGTTACTTCGATATATTTCGGATCCATCAGCTTCACCAAATCTTTCATGATCAGGTTTACGCAGTCTTCGTGGAATCCGCCATGATTACGGAAGCTGAACATATACAGTTTCAAGCTCTTGCTCTCTACCATTTTCACATCAGGAATGTAGCTGATGATGATGTTGGCAAAGTCGGGTTGTCCCGTAATCGGGCACAGGCTTGTAAACTCAGGGCAAGTGAATTTCACCCAATAATCGTTCTCCTGGTGTTTGTTGATAAACGCTTCGAGTACTTCGGGTGCATAATCTTGTTTGTATTCGGTTTTTTTCCCTAACAGTGTCAGAGATTCTTCAGGTGCATGCATAACAGTCAAGGATTATAAGTCTTGTAATTTTAATACGTTGTAAGAGATGTTTTCGTCGTACACATCGCTGCCGTCCCATTTCTTTACCATTTTCACTACTTTCATCGTGATAGGAAGGATGATGATTTCGTACAATGTTTTTAAGGCAGCTTGCGATGCGATCAGAATCAGCAGGTCGTTGAGCGGCACGATGCCGGCGAAGGCGATCGGGAAGAAGATCAGCGAGTCGGCCGATTCTCCGATCAGGGTAGAGGCAATCGCCCGGTAACCGAACCCTTTTCCTTTCGATGCTACTTTCATCTTACTCATTACATACGCATTGAGAAACGAACCCACCAAAAAAGCGATGAAGCTGGCGATAGCGATACGCACGGTTGCTCCGAATACAGAAGCAAAAGCTTCTTGTCCCTCGTAATAAGGGGCGCTTGGCAGGGCAATAGCTATCTGAGCAACCGCCACGGCGAAGAAGTTCATGGCAAAACCCGCCCAAATGATAAGGCGCGCTTTCTTGAATCCCCACACTTCGGCGATACAGTCGTTCAGAATATAAGCGATTGGAAAAATAATCAGGCCACCTGTAGCCTGAATGGGACCGATCTGGATGAGCTTACTCTCCAGAAAATTGGATAGGATGAGGCATACGCAAAAGAGGATGCCGGTGACCATAAAGGGCACACTAACTTGTTTTTTCATAAACTCTTGTTTTTTACGTGGTTGACCAAGCACACGGGGATCTGACTTCCGCACGATAATCAGGATGATCCCGAGGAATAGTGATGCAAAATTACGCTCTTTTCTGAACTTACACAATAGGAGGCTGTTTTAATTCAATAAATAAAGAGGCGATTTTTGTGCACAAAAAAAATAAAAGTGTGCTTGTTATTGCACATAAGTATTATATTTGTGCCGTTTTTTAAATAATTTAAAACAATCAAATGAAGAAATTAGGCTTATTATCATTAGCTGCATTAATCGGTGGTGCTGCTTTTGCTGAAGGATATCAGGTGAATTTATTAAGTGCAAAACAGGCCGGTATGGGGCATGTTGGTGTAGCGATGAAGTTGGGTGCGGAAAGTATGCACTTCAATCCTGCGGGGATGGCTTTTATGGAGGGTACAATGGACTTCTCTGCCGGAATTTCAGGAATCAAGGCTGATGCAACGTATAAAAATGGTGATTACAAACATTCAGCGGATAATGATATCAGTACTCCGTTGTATGCATATGCCGGATTTCGCATTTATGATAATTTAAAAGCCGGATTTTCGGTTACTACTCCTTACGGAAGCGGATTAAACTGGGGGAAAGAATGGGCCGGAGCCTCTTTGGTGCAGGATATCAGTATGAAAGCGTTCTGTTTGCAACCAACGATTTCGTGGAAAATTACAGACCGCTTGAGTATTGGTGCGGGCGCGATGTTATATAAAGGAAACTTCTCATTAAGCCGTGCGGTACTCCCTGCAGGAGCTTTAAACTCGGCAGCGGCTTTTATTCCGATTTTGCCACCGGCATTGGGTACGCAGCTAAAAGATTTTATTGCGAAATATGGCGATGTGAATTTGCTTTCGGCTACTTTGTCGGGTAAATCAAAGGTACGTGCAGGATTTAACGTAGGTGCTATGTTTGATATTAATGATAAAGTAACGATTGGGGCGTCTTACCGCTCAAAAGTGGGTATGAAGGTGAATGCAGGAAAAGCAGAACTTACATATGCCAATGAAGCCGAATTGAAAGGTTTGCTTTCGCAGTTGAATGGAGTTTTGCAGGCGGTTGGTAAAGATCCGATTGTAATTCCGCCATTGGATGAGGGTACGTTCTCTGCAGAATTGCCTTTGCCGGCTAACCTTACGGTAGGTGTAAGCTACAAACCAACTTCAAAACTGCAACTTGCATTTGACTTGCAAACTGTTTTCTGGAGCGCTTATGAAAATCTGAACGTACAGTTTACTGAAAACGTATTGGGTGGTTACAGCATTAACGCCGTAAAAAACTATAAGAATACGGTGATTGCCCGCGTAGGGGGTGAATATGCGCTGACAGATCGTTTTGATTTGCGTGCCGGTGTATATTTCGACCAATCACCTATCCGTAGCGATAACTATAATCCGGAAACACCGGGTATGAATAAAATCGGTTCTTCTGTTGGTTTCAGCTTCCGTCCTTTTACAGGGTTTTCAATTGACTTCTCTGCGCTTTATATCGCAGGATTGAGTCGTGACGGATCTTATCCGATTGCTGCCGACAAAACATTCTCAGGTCATTATTCAACAACGGCTTTTGCTCCGACATTGGGCTTGTCGTATACATTCTGATCAAATCAGGGAACAATATCGAGTATGATGGGCAGATGATCACTAAATCCTGCTTCATACCGGTAACCATAATAAGTACGAAGCGGCCGTTGGCCGAAATACTTCGTATCTTCTGTTAGCAGAAAGGGTGCTTCAAATACATCAGTGTGCAGAATATAAGGGTTGGTTTGCGGGTTTAAAAGATCTCCGCTTACAATAAACTGATCCAGATATCCCCATACACCGGCGTATTTGTGGCTCCCTTTTTCTTTTGGCAGGGTACACATCAGGTTATAAAGCGCATCGGTAGCGGGATGGGGTGTGGGTTTCTGCATCGGTAGGGAGGAGTCGGCCAATTTGTCCTGTGGATAATCATTGAAATCGCCCATGATAAGCAATAACGGTTTTTTGCGCGTGAGGAAAAGAGAATCGGTAATGAGCTTTAAGGTGTGATTGGCTGCTTTTCGGGCAGGCCGGCTTTCTTTTTCGCCTCCACTGCGGGACGGGAAATGGCATACGAACACATCGAGCGTATCTCCTCCCGGAATCAGTCCGCTGATGTGAAGTATGTCGCGGGTAGGGCGGTAACCCCGGGGCATCCGGATATGGAAATCCTGTCGGGTGATTGGTTTGAAGAGGTTTCGCTTGTATAACAGAGCAATGTTGATGCCGCGTTGGTCGGGAGAGTTGGTGATAAAGTAGCGGTAGCCCAGTTGAGAGAAAGGGGTGAGGCGAAAAAGGTCTTGCATCACACTGTCGTTTTCAACTTCGCATAACCCGATCAGGGCAGGGATTTCGCCATCTCCGGCAGCAACCAATACTTTGGATAATTGAATCAATTTCTGTCGGTATCGGTAAAAAGACCATCGGCGGGTTGCCGAAGGCAGAAATTCATTGTCATCTTTTTCCGGATCATCCCGATGATCAAACAGGTTTTCCGTATTATAAAAGATGACCCGCAATTTCTGATTTTGGGCGAAAATAATATCGGATAGACTGATTAATAATAAAAGAAGGAGTAAAAAACGATTCATGTCGGTTTTTTACTCCTTAACAATTTTATAGACTGATGGGTTTGGCTCTTCTGTATTTATTCCGGATTTTCGTTTTCCGGCATAAATTGATACGCACCTAAATCAGGAGCACCTTCCGAACGGATATTGCCGTTCAGATCGTAAGGGTACTCTTGGGCATATACCGGATTTCCGGCTTTGAGCGCTGCCGATTCGGGCATCAGGTTAAAGTCGAAAAGATACTCTTTTGTATTGGTCTGTTTAAATTTAGGATCTTTGTTCCATACGGTCTGAATGAAATTGTCGTCATCTTCGCCCGCGGCTTTAATGAGGCAATGATCAAACAGATGTGCGAAGGCAGTGGGCTCGGCGCCGGCCAGCTGATAGCTGTCCAGATTCACTTCGACCGACCGGTTCCCCCATATAATACAGTTGTTAAAATCAGCTTGTTGCAGGGGTAACGGAATGACATCTCCTTTCTCATTGTATTTGTAGTTGGATAATCTCACGGAGGCATCCGAAATCACGCCGAATGGATATAGATTAACCAGGGTACAGTGCGTAAACCGATAGTGCCCTCCCGCTACATGGATCAAAGCGGCGCCTGCATTCGAAAACTCGCAGTTGAAGGCTTCAATACGGGCATGAGTAGCTTTGATAAGCTCTTGCTTGCTGTTTTTTAGAATACAATTTTCAAGGCGTAGCTTTTCTAACTCCATATCGGTAGAGTCGATTTCAATGCCGAAAGAGGAGCCCCGGATGTGGGTGTACGTCCAATGATTGTTAAAACTTTCCTTACTCAGGCGTATTCCTCCCCATTGCGCCGCCATTTGGTCATAAGAGAGGTTAGGGAATAGTTTGTCGGTGCGATTTCCTCTCAAAACCACCGGATTGCCGGGTTGCCCGTTGGCATTCAACGTCCCCTCTACGATGATCCGGGTTTTGTCGTGCATGAATAATCGCGTACCCGCTTCAAGGGTAAGTGTTTTACCGGGAACAACATACAAAGAATCGTAGATAAGAAACGGTTTGGTCGCGGTCAGGACGGTATCTGTTAGGATTACTTTCCCGTACCACATGATTGCGTCTTGTCCATAAGCTTCGAGTGTTACTTGTTGGCGTATGCCATTGTATGAAAATTCAAGCAAATCCTCATACCGTTCCGGATTATCCTTGCCGGTCGGATTTGCGGTTACTTCGATAAAAATATATAAGGAGTCGTTTTTGCTGATTTCGATCTGTTCGAAATAATCACCTTTCATACCGTCTACATTTATCCGGAATCCCGATTGTCCGGCATTCTTCAACCGGATTGATTCTATATTGATTGCTTTTTTATGGGGATTATAAACCATTAATTTTGACGTAGAGGAGCTCAGTGTGGTAAACACGGTGTCGAATCGTACCGTATCTGCCGAATAAGCCAGCCGATCATTTGGGTTGGTAGTAAATTCTTCATCAAGACACCCGGTAAACCAAAGATTGCAAATCAGAATGACCAGGCAAAAGGAAAAAACGCGCATATACCTTTATTTTATATTTGGTGATAAAGATAAAACGAAAGGATGAAAGGGTTAGTATATAACAACGCGCTTTAATAATGAAAAGACACATTATTAAAGCGCGTTGTTAAGTTTTGATATAAAATCAGAAGCGGTAAGTTACCTGAGCACCCATGTTGAACGGATCAATCGGGTTGATGTAACCGCCACGGTAGTATGAGCTGTATCCGTTAGCACTTGTAATGTTGTTGAAGAATACGTTCACTCCGAAATGAGCATGCTGGTATCCAACTTTGGCATTGACAGTGGTGAATGCGTCCATATCGAATGGTTTCACACCCGGTTGCGTGTTGGTATGGGTTGCTTTCAGCGAATAATCGTTTACCGGACGAGCTCCCGTATAGAAAGCGCCGGCTCCGAAAGTAAGTCCTTTTAATACGCCGCGGTCAATCATGTAATTGATCCATCCGTTGGCCGTATGTTTGGGTGCGTTCATCGGACGAGAACCTTCTGCATAGGCAGGTGAGTTCATGTATTGGGCATCCAGATAAGCATACCCCAAGATCACCTCCAGATTCGGCAGGATGCGGCCGCTTATTTCGGTTTCGATACCGCGACGGCGCAATTCGCCTGCTTTCGCATAGCGGTTGGTCGATACCCAGTTGTCATCGTAAATCAGATAAGACAGGTTGCTGTTTTTGATCTGAAACAAAGTCAGGTTGAAACGCAGACGGTTGTCGAGCCAGTCAGATTTGATACCTGTTTCAAACTGCTGTGCTACTGAAGCTCCAATCGGAGAGCCGTCTTCCATTAAATTGGCCGACGAGCGCAGGTCGGTAGAATTTGTATAGGATGCAAAAAGGTTGAGCCCTTTGATTGGAGTCACGATAATTCCGGCCATCGGGTTGAACGCATCCCCTGTAATCGTTTCGGCCGAAGTGCCTGTATAGCTTGTGCCGTAGCTGTAACGTACGCCCCATACCGCTTTCAAATAGTCGTTGAATGTAATCACATCTTGCAACATGATTCCGTAGCTGTAGTCGGTAGCCGTTTCCGGATCTTTTGCCGTAAGCGAGATGCCCGAGGGCAATGTATTGTTGATTGATTCAAGTACGTTGATCGTATCTACCACCACCGAATTGTAAGCGGTGTTTGAGGTAGCCGTACGGCGAAAATCAAGTCCTACCTGAAAGGTGTGCTTTAATTTCCAGGTATATACGTCCTGTCCGACAAAGTCGATTTGTAAAGCGTTGTTATTGTCTTCGGATGTTGAACGGGTGATAGAACGGCTGCGTAAATTATACGCTCCGGTTTTTTTTACGTCTTTTAAAGTTGAAAGAGACGCGCCTGTATTATCTTTGTCTAGAATAGATCCAAAGAATCCAACACGAATACTGAAGTTATCATTTAAGCGGCGTTTAAAACGAGCCGAATAAGTCAGGTTGTCTGTATAAATCCGGTCGGTTGAAAATCCGGTAAACTTATCATGAGGCATATTATAAAGCGCGTTCACGCTGTCGGCGGCAAGGTTTACCGTACCGCGGTCGGGGGTGCGTGAATCGTGCAGATAATCCATCTCGAAGGTGAAGGTGGTCTGGTCGTTCGGACGCCACTCTAAAGAGGGATTGATGTAGATACGATCCTTCGAAACATGTGCGCGATAACTGTCCGCCCGTTCATATGCTCCATTCAGTCGGAATGCAATCGTACCGTTCTTGTCAAGAATATTTTGATAATCAAAAGTTGGGCGTACTTGTCCCCAGCTTCCTACACGCAGGCTGATTTCACCTGCCTTGATGAATTTTGGTGTTTTGGTGGCAATATTGATAACTCCACCGCCGCTTCCGAGATCAGAAGCAATCCCCTGAGTAATGGCAGCCGACCCTTTGATCATCTGAATAGATTCAACACCCTGCATATCGGTAAGGAAACCTTGACCGCGGAAGTTCGAATTTACTTTGACTCCGTTTTTAAGGGTTGGGATACCACGGTAACCGCGTGCCGAAAGTGATTCGCTCGCGCCCCCATAAGTGGCAAAGGTTGAGATACCGACAACATTTTTGGCTGCATCCGACAGATTGAGGGCGCCCTGCTGAGAAATTAGTTTGTCTGAAATAACAGAGATGCTTTGGATCTGTTCGCTTGGACGTAAAGGCATACGGGAAATATCATCCAGTTTTTTCTGTGGAATATATCGGGCTCCGAATACTTCAACTTCTCCTAAATCAGAAGCAGTCAGAAGCGTATCGGCTCCGTTTATTTCGGTAAAGAGGCGATGATCTTTGTGGGGTGCATGTTTTTTTGCCCCGTGAGATTTATGAGGATTGGCGCCATTAAGCATCGTACTGCTAAGTGCACCTAAAAAAATGATTGTAGTGAGTTTACGCATGGGATGAATGTTTGATTTTTTCCGATTGCAAAGTTGGTCTGAAAAAACATTCACTACAATCCCAATAATTAGGGTAATTCGAATGGGTATATCCCATGTTTTAGGGAAAATGGGCAGAAACTTTCCAAATTAGATTTTTTATAGGATAATCCCTCCTTTTGAAAGCAATAGTCCGAGTAAATTATATATTTTTACAACAAAATTTAAAAATAGCCAATATCGGTTCATCAATATATGATACGATTACTTCTTTTTCTTTCTTTTTTTATCTTATTTCATGCCGCTCCAATGTCAGCGGATGAAATAGAGGAATACTTTCAAAAACAAGAAAAGACGGTTTATTTAGTTACATCTTATAACGATAACAATGAATGGAATCGTAGGGTCCGTGCTGCGCTTATAGCACGCCTTCACGAATCGGGGTTTTTGGTGAATTTCCGAAGTGTTTATATGGATGCGAACGGATTAATGAGTAAACCGGCCCGAAAAAAGGTAGTGCAGTCTTACCTGGATGGTGTGAATGAAATTGTAGATGTTTTTATCGCTACCGATTTTGGTGCGACAGAAACCATGCTTTCTTTTACTCCTGAAGAGCGGGCGCATATCCCCTTGGTTTTTGTATCTGAATTTGCCCCATACCGTTTTCCCGACTCTATTCGTTCGGCCACGGGTGGTATTTCTGAAATTCCTTTTGAAAAGACATTCCAGCATGCACGTAAAATGTTGCCTGCTACTAAGAATGTTTATGTATGGTCTGATAAAACCCAACTGGGACGATTGTATCTTCGCGAAGCAAAAAAACAATTGTCCAAATACGAGAATGAATTTACGATAACTTATGGTGTGGATGCGCTAAATTCAGAGCAGATACTGAAACAGGCTGCCGAACTACCGGAAAATTCATTTGTAATCTTTTGTCAATGGTTAGAAGACGATACGCATCATTATCATAATCCTGCTTATTTTTATCCGTTGCTTACAAAGACCTCCAATGCACCCATGTTTACCATTGTCGATAATTACGTGCGTGACGGATTTGTAGGAGGAGAAACAATTTCACCCAAAGCTTTCGCCGAGTTGGCTGCAAAAAAAGCAATTGCTATTCTGAATGGTAATTCGCCCAATCAGTTACCTCTTGAAGCAATCCCTTCACAGCAGGTTTTTAATCAGAAAACAATGGCGCGCTGGAATTTGCCGGAGAGCGAAATTCCCGATAAGGCACGGGTAATCGACTGGAAAATATCCGCACACAAACAATATCTGAATCAGCTAAAACTGATTCAGGGAGTTTTTGCATTTCTTGTAGTTGCGATTCTTCTTATGATGTTATTGTATTGGCAACGTCAGTCTCGATTGAAAGCCTCTTTGTTTCGTGAGAAATTGTTGAAACAGACCAAAGATAAGCTTCGGTTTAAATCTGAAATTCTCTCGAACACTATTTCTTCGCTTAAAGAAGGAATGGTTACCATTGATGCGGAAATGCATGTGCTCGAGTGCAATGAGATTTTTTGTAGTCTGGTCGAAATGCCTCATGATGAGATTATCGGTAAGCATATTCATTCTATTTGCGAATTTTCAAATTCGGAAGGACTGGAAGCGCGGATAAAAGATATTTGTAATGGCGTAATTTCTCAAACAACGATAGAACCTACGTTTCTGATCTCTTGTAATGGTATTTCCCGTTACATAGAGGGGCAGGCTTTATCTTTATTCGGAAATACTGAGCAGAATAAAGGGGCTATCCTGTTGGTTTATGATGTTTTGACTGAAATGCGCCAGCAGAAAATCCGTTCTATCTCTTTGGATGCATTGAATGCTTATACTTGGTTCTATGATTTGAATACCGGTGAACTGGTGTTTGGCGATGGATTTCCAAAAACATATTTGGATCCGGCTCAACTCAATACGCTTAAGAAATTTGCAGAAAACATTCATCCGCTCGACCGTACCCGTTTTCTTGAATTCTTTGAAAGCAAGACTCAACAGGAAAATGATGAGTTTTCGATTACTTATCGAATCGATTTTTCAGGGTCCGGACATTATGAATGGTGGGAATGTCGCGGTATAATGGAGTATTCTCAGTTGGGAACACATACAATTGCTTACCTGTACGGTTTACATCTGAGTATTGACAAGCATAAGGAAAGCGAACAAAAGACAGAGCTTACCCGCCAGTTATTCTCGATTGTCGGAGAGGCTGCGAAAATCGGATATGCTAAATACAATCTGCATACAGGCAAAGGGTTTGCGATGCCCCAATGGTTTAAAAACCTGGAGCTTTCGTCTGAGAATAGAGAAGATTTCGATTTCCGCGAAACGTTTAATTATGTTTCGGCTGACCAACGATATGATTTGCTTAAGTTTTATGTTAAGGCGATGTGTCGTCAGGAAACAGAGTATCGGGGGGATAAAAGAATCGTTACCGACTCGGGCAATATTAAATGGCTTCACGGACATATGTTGGTGCTCGAAAATGCTGAAGGCGAACTTGAATTGATTGAAGTAACCTATGACATTACAGAGCAGAAACATGTAGAGAAAGATCTTATCTTGTCTAAAAACAAAGCCGAATCCGCGAATCAACTCAAATCGGCATTTCTGGCCAATATGAGTCACGAAATTCGTACTCCGCTCAACGCGATTGTAGGTTTCTGCGATCTGTTAATGGCAGACGAGTGTTCTGAAGAGGAGCGTAATGCCTACGGTAAGGTGATTTTGGCTAATAATGAGCTATTGCTTCAGCTAATCAATGACATTCTTGATTTGTCGAAAATAGAAGCCGGTTTTATTGACTTTAAACTTACGGATTTCGATTTGTCTGAATTTTTAGGCGATATCCGTCTTGTTTTTGAATCACGTGTTCCGGCAGGAGTAAAGTTTGTAACTAAAACACCCGATAAGCATTATTCCATTCGGATGGATCGCGAAAAGCTAACTCAGGTAATAAACAACTTTGTCAATAATGCGATTAAATTTACCTCGCAAGGATTCATAGAGATAGGGTATGAGATAAAAGAATCGGAGCTCGAAATCTATGTGGCCGATTCCGGTATCGGTATTCGTCCGGAAGATTGTGGTAAAGTATTCGATCGTTTTGAAAAACTGAATTCGCTTGCTCCCGGCACCGGATTGGGATTGTCGATTTGCAAAGCGATCATTGATGCTGCAGGAGGTAAGATAGAGGTGGACTCGGTTTATGAAAAAGGGTCAACCTTCCGGGTACTTCTTCCGCTCGATGTAGTTGATCCGGCCTGTCAGATTGATTTCTGCGAGGTAGTCGAAGAGCCGGTCGTTATTCCTGAAAACACCGATAATCAGAATATCCGTATTCTCGTTGCCGAAGATATCGATAGCAATTACTTGTTGATGGAGAATATTCTACGTGACTATACGCTGATTCGTGCCCATAACGGGGATGAGGCGGTAGATCGGATACAAGAAGATAATTACGATCTTGTTTTGATGGATATGAAAATGCCGGGTATGGATGGTATGGATGCGGCGCGTTTGATTCGCGAATTTAATACAGAAATCCCTATCATTGCCGTTACAGCCTATGTGTTTGAGGCAGACCGTCAGCGTATTATGGAAGCAGGATGCAACGCGTTCATTCCAAAGCCATTCAACCGACATGAGCTGGTTTCGACAGTAAAAACGCTATTGGCTAAGCAAATAACAGAAGCATAATCAGCAGATAAATAAAAAGAGAGAGCGTATCAACCCGAAAAGGTGATACGCTCTCTCTTTTTATCTTATTCAGTTTATCAGGCGTTTTTTAGAATAGCCAGTAAATGAGTATAGAATTTCTCTACCGCAGGAATATGAAGTTTTTCATCCGGCGAATGAACTCCACGCATTGTCGGTCCGAATGAAATCATATCCAGTCCCGGATATTTTTTCAGGAATAAACCACATTCCAGTCCAGCATGAATAGCCTTGATTGCCGGAGTGATTCCATAAAGATCTTCGTATGTTTTTACTGCAGTCTGCATGATTTCCGATTTCAGATCCGGTTTCCATCCCGGATATCCGTCGCCATGAGCCGGCTCGGCACCTGCCATAAGGAATACGCTTTCTACCGTTTGGGCGATATCGTATTTTGCCGATTCTACAGAGCTACGCTGGCTTGTTGCAACCACGATCTTATTGTCCTCTTTCATTTTTACAGAAGCGAGGTTTGTAGATGTTTCTACCAGTCCGGGCATATCCATGCTCATGCGGATAACACCGTGCGGACATGCGTATAGCGCATTCATCAGGTTGTTAGCCGTCTGGCGGTCAATGCAAATCGTCTGAGCGTCGGCCGATTCCATGTAAGTTTGCAGATTCGGTTCGATAGCACCTAGTTCACCTTCGATATCAACCGTATATAGATTCAGATCTACGCGTAATTCTTCTTTTTTTGCTGCCGGAATACCAATGATAGCCCATGCTTCACGAGGGATTGCGTTGCGTAAGTTCCCACCGTCGATTTTGCACAATACCATTTCCATTTTTCTTGAAGTTTCCCATAAGAAACGGTTCAGTATTTTATTGGCATTTCCACGACCTTCATGAATATCGCCACCCGAATGTCCCCCTTTCAGGTTTTTTACTCCGATCTTGAAGTACTGATATCCTTCCGGCGCCATTGTCGGGCGATAAGAGAAAGTTGAAGTTGTGTCGATACCACCGGCACAACCGATAAAGATTTCAGCTTCATCTTCCGAGTCAAGATTTAAAAGCGTTTTTCCGGTAAAGAATCCTTCTTCCAGCGCGAAAGCTCCTGTCAGGCCGGTTTCTTCATCTACCGTAAACAAGCATTCAACCGGGCCGTGCTCGATGTCGTTTGCAGCCAATACAGCCAGCTGAGCGGCCATCCCGATGCCATTGTCGGCACCCAGGGTAGTGCCCTGTGCTTTTACCCATTCGCCATCCACGTAAGTGCAGATCGGGTCGTTCTCAAAATCGTGTACCGTGTCATTGTTCTTTTCGCATACCATATCCATGTGCGACTGAAGAACGATTGTTTTGTGGTTCTCCATACCCGGAGTGGCAGGTTTGCTGATCAGGATATTCCCTGTTTTGTCTTCTTTGCAAGGCAGGTTCTGCTGAGCGGCAAATTCTTTCAGGTATGCACGGATTTTATCCTCTTTTTTCGAAGGGCGCGGCACTTTGGTAATCTGGTCAAAATAAAACCAGATAGCATTTGGCGTTAAGTCTTTTATCTCCATATATGATGTTTGATTAAATAGAATCTAAAGTGTGAAAAAAGCATTTATCGGCATAGATACGATTTTCAGGAAGAGCTCTCAATAAATATTACGCCAATAAATGTTAATTGTGCGGATTATGAAATCGCGCAATTTGAAAATAATGTGTAAATATATCGGGATACAATGATTATACTTTATATTTGCAATACAAATATAGATAGAAATGTTGGAAACGTTAATTATATCGGGATTGATTGTGGGGATTGCTTTTGTGCTGTTAGCCGTGAAGATTCTCTTTGTAAAGGGAGGGCAGTTTCCTAACACTCATATATCGGGGAATAAATCCCTCAAAAAGAAAGGCATTGGTTGTGCCAAATCAACCGATCGCGAAGCGCAGAAACACAAAGGTCTGTATGACTTGCTAGAAGAGAAATGATATATAAAACACAAAGGAAATGAATAAAATCAATTACGTTAAAAGTGCTTGTGCTGCTTTTTTAATCTTATTTGCTACGGCTCAATGTACCCCGAAACAGGGTGAAACTGCTACAGTTGCTCCGGCTACCTCAGAAAACACACTATCAACTTTACCAATCGCTTACATCAACATCGATTCTTTGCTGGTAAATTATAACTATGCGAAAGATTTGAACGAGGCGCTTCTCAGAAAGCAAGAAAACTCACGAGTAAGCATCAACCAGAAAGGTAAAGCCCTTGAGCGTGAAGTTGCCGATTTCCAGAATAAGATTAAAAACAATGCATTCCTTTCTGAACAGCGTGCTCAGCAGGAAGCTAACCGTCTGCAAAAACAAGAAGCAGAATTGCAGGAACTTAGCCAGCGCATGTCTAACGAATTGATGATGGAACAGCAGAAAATGAACGCTCAGCTGAACGATTCTATCCACAAATTCCTGAAAGAATACAATGCTGTAAAAAAATATGAATTTATTTTCAGCAACACCATGGGTGATAATATCTTGATCGCAAATCCGAAGTACGACATTACAAATGATGTACTGACCGAACTTAACAAACGTTACCAAGCGAAATAAGCAAGATGTAAAATATCTGTACAGAGGCGAAATGACACTAATATCATTTCGCCTCTGTCGTTTTTAGTGAACTCATTAATACATTTATGTTTTATATAAATAAGAAGTAATAAATGCATATGATAACATCTCTTGAAGTGTTGGTTTCCAACATCAATGATTTTATATGGACCTATATCATGATTGCTCTCTTATTGGGGACGGCAATCTGGTTTTCCATACGTACACGATTTGTACAGTTTCGTAAAGTGGGAGAGATGTTTCGTCTGTTGGGTGAAGGAGCATCAAAAGGAATCGAAAAGAAAGAGGTATCTTCTTTTCAGGCGTTTTGTATTTCGCTGGCCTCTCGCGTCGGTACGGGCAATCTGGCCGGAGTAGCATCGGCGATTGCCATCGGTGGGCCCGGTGCGGTTTTTTGGATGTGGGTGATCGCCTTGCTCGGCTCGGTATCCGCCTTCGTCGAATCAACGCTCGCCCAGATGTTTAAGGTGAGGGGCAAAGATTCATTTGTAGGAGGGCCCGCATATTACATAAAGAAAGGGCTTGGGCAAGAGTGGATGGCCATCCTTTTTGCCGTTTGTATTACCATTACCTTCGGGTTGGTGTTTAATTCGGTTCAATCGAATACCATCGCGCTCGCATTCCATGAATCATTCGGGTTCGAGCCGTTTATCATCGGAGCCGTGCTTACGGTCTTTACCTTGCTCATTATCTTCGGTGGAGTACACCGTATTGCTGTAGTGTCGGGTATAATTGTTCCGCTGATGGCGGTAGCGTATATCATTCTCGCGCTGGGCATCGTATTACTCAATGTAGTGCGCCTGCCCGAAGTGATCGAGTTGATTGTCGGCAATGCGTTTGGATGGCATCAGTTTGTTGGCGGAGGTGTCGGAGTAGCGCTAATGCAAGGTATTCGCCGCGGTCTGTTTTCGAACGAGGCCGGTTTGGGGTCAGCCCCGAATGCTGCGGCTACGGCAAACGTTTCTCACCCCGTAAAGCAGGGTTTTATTCAGGCATTGGGTGTATTTACCGATACGCTGATTATTTGTAGCTGTACGGCCTTCATTATCTTGTTCGCCGATCCCGAAAGCGTAGCGGGGCTCAACGGTATCAAGCTCACCCAGGCCGCCCTTTCAAGTGAAATAGGCCCGATGGGGAGTACATTCGTTTCGATTGCCATTCTGTTTTTCGCTTTTACCTCTATTTTGGGCAATTATTATTACGGCGAGGCCAATATCCTGTTCTTCACCAAAAAGAAATGGGTGATGACCGGATATCGTCTTTGGGTAGGATTGATGGTGATGGTGGGTTCATTGCTGAGCTTACAGATGGTATGGAATCTGGCTGATATTTTTATGGCCGTGATGGGTATGATTAACCTGGTAGCTATCCTATTGCTCGGAAAATACGCATTGATGGCATTGAAAGATTATACTGCGCAAAAAAAAGCCGGAATCAAGAGCCCTGTATTCAAGGCTTCCTCGATTCCGGAAATAGCTGATAAGATGAGTTGTTGGAAATAACAACTACTGAATAACCTCAAGAATAGCTCCTGTCTCCGGTACGAATACCGCTTTGGCAGGGGCTTTTTTATCATCAAACATATCTGTCGGGAATTGAATGATGTCGCCATATTGCGCCACTGCAAATTCCATGCTCTTCAATGTCTTGTTATCGGCCGATAACGTCAGTTCCACTTTGCCCGGTAGTACATAAGCAACCCCTTTCTCTTTCTTTTTCTTCTGATTTTCAGCATCCGGGCGCAAATCTTCAAGCACTTTTACCGAGATGTAAATCGGCGCGCCTGCAAGATTGTCATTGTTTACCACTCCCAGGTATTTTGAAAAGCGAAACAATATCTCTTTTCCGGTTTTCTCCGCCGGATTTATGCGAATCACCTTTTTAATATTCTCTTTGCGAGTTGTTCCCAGAAACATAGCCGTCAGTGCAGCTTCCTGATCATCGAGTTGCTTCATGATCAGCTTAAACGATTCGCCGTCGGCCGGTAGTTGGTCAACATCTCCCGTTACCAGATTGAGTCGGCTTTCGCGCAAACGGTAAATCTGCTTCGCTGCCATTTCAGCCATCTTAGCGGTTGATCCTGCCGTAAGTTGCTCTTCGGTCAATACCGAGTAAGTGGGCGTGGTACCCGCTTGGGAGGCAGTTGTTGTTTTAGGCGTTACGGCATTGTTGCTCATGGCCGGTTCGCGGTTAATCGAAAGCAGCGTACCCTCTTGCGAAAGATACATGCTTGGCGGATTGCCGCTTTTGAACTTTACCAGATACGATTCATCCGGATTAGCTACACCTACCGGACGGATGTTGAGATTGTTCATTTCCCAATACTCCATATCTTCGGTAATGATCTCCTGAACGCCCAGGTATTTCTCCGCATATTGATAATAAGGGCCTGCCTTTACGGTGATTTTGGTAACATCTACTTCAATATCCGCCATCGTAGTGGGCAATGAATATGCCAATCCAAAGTCATTATGTTTGCCGGCTGTAATTTTGGTCGTTTCCTGAGCGAAGGCACATATTCCTGCCAGCGAAACCAAAGACAAAATCCATTTTCTCATTTCTGTATAATCTAGTTATTTCGTTGCTAACTTACTAAGATAAAGTTACAACTTAAATGGGTATTCGCAAAAAGGTGTGAATTTTTTTATTTTACATTTAAGATAGTCGCAGCTGTCTGAAGGCATGTCCCAGATTCTGTACGATATCTCCCGCCAGCAACGATTCTTCCGAACTTACCGTAAGCGCAATATCGGCAGCCATCCCGTGCAGGTATACTCCCAGTATCGCCGCTTGTTCCGGGCGATAGTTCTGAGCCAACAGCGCAAGCAGAATGCCTGTCAGTACATCACCACAGCCGCCCGTTGCCATTCCCGGATTTCCCGATGTATTGAAATACACATGTCCCGAAGGCATGCAGATTGCCGTATTGGCTCCTTTAATCACGATAATCACATTGTGCTTCATCGCCGCTTCCATCCCTTTCTTCAAGCGCAGATAGCTGTTTTCGGTTTTTCCGAACAAACGTTCGAACTCTTTCGGATGAGGTGTCAGGATGCTGAGCGACGGCAATGCGTCGATCAGTTCGGGATGCTCGGCCAGAATATTCAGCCCGTCGGCATCCACCACGCACGGGCGACGCAACTCCTTAATTAGGTGTTGAACGGCCCATACCGTATTCGAATCCATACCGATGCCCGGCCCGAAAGCGGTAGAGGTGTAATTTACCACATTGTCCACCTGCGTGATCATCTTCGCATGCTTGTCTGCCTGGAATTTAGCTTCCGGAATCGATGTCTGTAAAATCGTATAGCCCGATTCGGGCGCATGCACTGTCAGCAACCCGATTCCGGCATGCATACATGCGCGGGCAGCCAATACCGCCGCGCCCATCATGCCGTAGCTACCGGCTATCAGTAATCCGTGACCGAAATTCCCTTTGTGGGCGAATTTCGCCCGGCGGTTAAGCAGCGCCACCGCGTCATATCGCTCTGTCAGTTTAAAAGGGGTGTGCGTTGCCTCAAGCGCCTTTGCGCTCAGGTTGATATCGAGCACCACCACTTCGCCGGTATATTTTTCATTCTCCGGAAACATGAACGATAGCTTCGGCGCCTGAAATGTCAATGTAAGGGTAGCGCGTACGATGTTGCGGTGATTATTATTGGAATTGTCCTCTCCGAACAATCCCGACGGAATGTCGATCGATACTACTTTCGATTCAGAGCTGTTGATGTACTGAATCACCGATGCGAATCCTCCGGTAATCGGCGCATTGAGCCCCGATCCGAACAAGCCGTCGAGTACCAGTGTTTCGGATGTCAGTATCGGCGGCACAAACTCTTTTGTTACCTCAATACATTCCGCTCCCGGCGTATTTTCCAGCGCAGTCTTGTTTTTTTGGCAGTCATGAGAGAGCTTCTGTTTCGGATTAAACAGATAAGCCGCGGTTTTATATCCGCTTTCCGCTAAGATACGTGCTACCGCAAGGGCATCACCTCCATTATTACCGGGGCCCGCAAATAATACGACCGGAGTACGGGTGGTCCAGCGTGCCATCACTTCATCAGCAACAGCTCCGGCGGCCCGTTCCATTAATTCAATCGAAGTGATCTCTTGCTCTTTGAGCGTCTGTTCGTCGATCTCTTTTATATCTTTTGTGAAAAAAAGCTTCATCTTAATCTGTTTTTTGCATGATTCTGAAACAAAATTACATCAAATGCCCTATTTGTTGAAAGCAAAAGGATAAAAAGAACATATGTTTATCTATTTTTGCATTCGTATGCCGAAAGAATTGAATTTATTCAAATATCTCTAATAAACTACGTATTTAAGACGAATATTTATACAAATTTTATAATCACTTATGGTCGAAGTTATGAAAAAGACGCTGCGCGACTCGGCAGCGGCCCGTTGGTTGGCATTAGTCATCGTGTCGTTTACGATGATGTGCGGTTATTTCCTTACAGATGTAATGGCTCCCCTTGAAGATTTATTGATGAAAAGCGTAGCCGAAGGTGGCTTGGGCTGGACCGGTACGCAATACGGGTTCTTTACAGGCGCATACGGATGGTTTAACGTGTTTCTGTTTATGCTGTTGCTGGGAGGTATTATTCTGGATAAAATGGGAGTCCGTTTTACAGGAATGGGCGCATGCGTAACCATGATGATCGGAGCCGTGGTGAAATACTACGCGATATCACCCTATTTCCCGCTGGGAGGCGAAATTTTCGGATACAATTCGCAGGTATTGATTGCCGGTCTGGGATTTGCCATCTTCGGAGTGGGAGTCGAGATTGCCGGTATTACGGTATCTAAAATTATTGTGAAATGGTTTACAGGCCATGAAATTGCCCTGGCCCTTGGTATTCAGGTGGCGCTTGCCCGTATCGGAACGGCTGCTGCGTTAAGTCTGAGCTTGCCGATCGCTACTCACATGGGTCATATTTCTACTCCGATCCTGTTCGGAGCTCTGTTATTGTGTATCGGTACTCTTTCATTCATGGTATATAACGTGATGGACCGTCGTTTAGACGCTTCGCTCGAAGCAGACGGCCCTGAAGGCGACGAAGAAAGCTTCCATTTGAGCGATATCAAGCTGATCATCACCAATAAAGGTTTCTGGCTGATCGCCATTCTGTGTGTATTGTTCTATTCGGGTGTATTCCCGTTCCTGAAGTTTGCTACAAAACTGATGATCTATAAATACAACGTAGCTCCCGATCTTGCCGGTAATATCCCTGCGTTATTGCCGTTCGGTACGATCCTGCTTACACCGCTGTTTGGTTCGCTTTACGACCGTTTGGGCAAGGGCGCCACGCTGATGATTATCGGATCGGTGATGTTGGCATCGGTTCACTTATTGTTTGCTTTGCCGATTCTTGACGAATGGTGGTTTGCAGTATTGATCATGCTTGTGTTGGGAGTTGCCTTCTCATTGGTGCCTTCTGCCATGTGGCCTTCGGTTCCGAAAATTATTCCTCAAAACCAATTGGGTACGGCTTACTCGTTGATTTTCTATATTCAGAATATCGGATTGATGTGTGTGCCGATGTTGATCGGTTGGGTAATCGACCGCTATGCGAAGATTCCGCAGCCCGACGGTACTGCTACTTACGATTATACCATCCCGATGATTATCTTTACCATGTTTGGTGTAGCTGCGATTTTTGTAGCTGTATTATTGAAATACGTTAATAAAAAAGAGGGTTACGGTTTGGAAGAACCGAATATGAAATAATCTTCTTTCATACTTTATATAGAGTTCGGCTCCGTGATATTTTGATATTATCACGGGGCCGAACCTGTTTTTTATCATACTTTAAAAGTATAAACGTATTTTGGCTACTTATTCCTCTTTTATAATTAATATTTGTTTATATTTTTGCACCATTCTGAAACACACACATAACAACCCTGAGAAAAACATGAAAAAAATCGTAGGAGTCTTTTCGTTGGCATTATTGATGCTGATGTCTACCGCTTGTTCTGAAATATGCAAGCAGAGTAGCAATACCATTCAACCCATCGTAGTGGAAACTCCGGCACGTCCTGCTGGCCAATCACACGTGGTTAACCTTACTACACCTAAAATGGATGTCGTTCGTGTTGGATTTATCGGATTAGGAATGCGTGGTCCGGGCGCCGTAGAGCGTTTTACACATATTCCGGGTGTCGAAATCAAAGCATTATGCGATTTACATATGGAGCGTGCCGAAAAAGCACAGGGCATCCTGAAAAGAGCTAATCTTCCGGAAGCTACATTATACGGAGGCAGCGAAGAGGCCTGGAAAGAGCTTTGCCAAAGCGACGATATCGACTTGGTATATGTTGCAACCGACTGGAAACGTCATGCACCGATGATGATTTATGCTATGGAGCAGGGTAAACACGTAGCTTGCGAAGTACCGGCGGCTATGACGCTCGAAGAGATCTGGGATGTTATCAATACAGCCGAACGTACGCAGAAACATTGTATGCAGCTTGAAAACTGTGTATACGACTTCTTTGAACTGACTACATTGAACATGGCGCAACAAGGTCTTTTCGGTGAAGTGCTTCATGCTGAAGGTGCTTATATCCACAACCTGGAAGAGTACTGGAATGACTATGAAGGCGACTGGCGCTTACAATACAATAAAGAAAACCGTGGTGACGTATATCCTACGCATGGTATGGGGCCTGCTTGTCAGTTGCTCGATATTCACCGTGGCGATAAGATGAACTACCTGGTATCGATGGATACGAAAGCGGTAAACATTCCGAACTATATCCAGAAAGTACGTAACGAAGATTTAGGAAACTTCAAAAACGGCGATCATATGATGACCATGATCCGTACGGAAAAAGGGAAAACAATGCAGATTCAGCACAATGTGGCTACTCCGCGCCCTTACAGCCGTATGTATCAGCTGACAGGTACCAAAGGGTTCGCTAATAAATATCCGATGGAAGGTTATTTGTTTGAAAACGGACAGCTTGACCAAACAATGGTGAAAAACCATGAAAACCTAAACTCACACCGCTTTGTGCCGGAAGACACTAAAAAAGAACTGATGGACAAATACAAACACCCGATTCACCGCGAGCTGGAAGAAACAGCTAAGAAAGTGGGTGGCCACGGTGGTATGGACTATATCATGGACTATCGTCTGATTTATTGCCTTCGCAACGGTCTGCCATTGGATATGGACGTATACGACCTTGCTGAATGGTGCTGTCTGGCGCCGCTGACTCGTCTTTCTCTTGAAAACGGATCTGTGCCGGTTGCTATTCCTGACTTTACGCGTGGTCACTGGAATGATGTGCAAGGATATCGTCACGCATTGAATTAATCGAAACGATTGCCGTTGTTTAACGGTAAGAATAGAGTCATAAGGATAATACTACGTAAAACCGGTATTATCCTTATTTTTTTATATTCGGATGCTGTCTCTCTATGATTTGACTGCTATTTCATTTAGTGTTGGCTCGCGAGGAACCTCAATGCCGTCCGCGAAGAACCTGATGTTCGCCCGCGGGCAACCCAATGGCCGCTCCCGAACGAACATCAGGTTCTTCGCGGACAAACATCGGGTGCTCCGCGAACCACTGTCGCGTTTCCCGCAGGCTGTCTTTCGGAGAGTGAGCATCCGAAACTTCTGCTACAGTTACTGCTTTTTTAAGATTATGCTTTCATTCTTCTTTTTAAGTGGGCGAAAATCTAAAAAAATGACAAACTATTGCGTGGGACTTCATTATTGAATAATTTTAAACTAACTTTAACGCAAGAAACTAAAATCAATCTTTAAATACTTAACATCTATGTTTAAAAAACAACCCAAAGGACTTATAGCGGCCTCTTTGGCTAACATGGGGGAACGTTTCGGCTTCTACACCATGATGGCTATCCTGACGCTGTTCCTGATGTCAAAATTCGGCCTTGACAAAACAAGTGCAGGTATTATCTATTCTGTATTTTATTTTTCGATTTACATCCTTGCGCTGGTAGGTGGTGTTATCGCTGATAAAACCAGAAACTATAAAGGTACAATCCTGGGCGGATTGATCTGTATGGCGATCGGTTATTTGCTGATTGCGATTCCGACTCCGACTCCGGCTCCGGAAGGACAGAAAGGAATGTATCTGGCAATGACTTGTTTCGGGTTGTTTGTAATCGCCTTTGGTAACGGTTTGTTTAAAGGTAACCTTCAGGCCCTGGTAGGCCAGATGTACGATAATCCGCAGTATAACAAAATGCGTGACTCCGGTTTCTCTTTGTTCTACATGTTTATCAATGTAGGCGCGATCTTCGCTCCGTTTATTGCTCCGGCAGTACGTGAGTGGTGGTTGGGTCAGTTTGATTTCGCATATAACTCAGACCTTCCGGAATTGTGTCATGGATTTATCAATAAAACATTGACTCCCGACGCGATGACTCGTTTTAACGAGTTGGCAGCTTCGGTTTGCATGAATGAAACTACTCCGGGCGACTTGCTTACTTTTGCCAACAGCTACCTGAACGTATTTACTACAGGTTTCCACTATGCTTTTGCTGTAGCGATTATCGCGATGCTGATTTCATTGGTTATTTTCCTTGTAAGCAAGAAAAATCTACCGGGAAGCAATGGTAAAGCTGCAAAAGGCGATGATAAAAAAGAGATGAACAAAGAAGAGATCGTAATGTCTGCACAGGAGATCAAACAGCGCATCTGGGCTTTGATCGCCGTGTTCGGTATCGTAATCTTCTTCTGGTTCTCATTCCATCAGAATGGTTTGACGCTGACATTCTTCGCGAAAGACTATACGTTGCTGAAAATCGGCTCGATGAATATTACGGCAGAACAGTTCCAGTCAATGAATCCGTTCTTCGTTGTATTCCTTACACCGGTAGTGTTGGCTGTCTTCGGATGGTTGCGTGCACGCGGTAAAGAGCCTGCTGCTCCGGCTAAGATTGCGATCGGTATGGGTATTGCGGCGCTTGCTTATCTTGTGATGGTGGTTGGTTCGTTGAACTTGCCGGGTTCGCAGGAAGTACAGAATATGGGCGGTTTGCCTAACGCAATGCGTGTAACTCCTTTCTTATTGATCGTAGTATACTTTATCCTGACGGTTGCCGAGTTGTTTATCAGCCCGCTTGGATTGTCGTTCGTTTCGAAAGTTGCTCCTCCTAAATATCAGGGATTGATGCAGGGCGGATGGCTTGGTGCTACCGCTTTGGGTAACCAGCTGTTGTTTATCGGTGCGATTCTTTATGAACACGTGCCACTATGGTTAACATGGACGGTATTCGTTGTTGCTTGTTGTATTTCAATGATTACAATGATCTTCATGTTAGGTTGGTTAAACCGCATTACAAAATCATAATAGCGATCCGCTAAAATAAAAGAGAGCCGGAAATCAGATCGTCGTATCTGACTTCCGGCTCTTTTTTTATGTCGATACGAGCTTAAATAATATTTTATAATTATATCAGACAGAAATAAATCGGAATGCCTGAATGTTGTATAATTTCAGTAATTATGGATTTTATCTACAAATAATGTCAATATTTGAACATAAAGATAGTTTTTCTTTCTAATTGGTATATCTTTGGCGCTATCGTTAATGAATTGCAACATTGTTTTAAAGTATGGGAAAAATCAAGAAGGGACATCCGAAGGGATTATATCTGTTGTTTGTGACAGAGATGTGGGAGCGTTTTAGCTATTACGGAATGAGAGGCCTTTTCATTCTGTTTATGATTAAGGCGTTGATGTTTGATAAAGGTTATGCATCCGAAATTTACGGAAGCTATACGGGATTGGTGTATCTGACGCCGTTGTTGGGGGGATATATCGCCGATCGCTACTGGGGCAACCGCCGCTCGATTTTCTGGGGTGGGGTGCTGATGGCGTTGGGTCAATTCAGTATGTTCTTCAGTGCATGGCATTATCAGACCCCGGGACTGGCACAGTACAGTATGTTTCTGGGATTGGGATTGTTGATTCTTGGAAACGGTTTTTTCAAACCGAATATCTCAACCATGGTGGGAGATTTGTACGCGCCGCAGGATAAGCGGAAGGACGCGGCATTTACCATCTTCTATATGGGTATCAATCTGGGGGCGTCGATTGCTCCGCTTTGGTGTGGGTTTATCGGCGATACGGGTAATCCGGCTGATTTTAAATGGGGATTCCTATCGGCGGGTATCGGTATGCTGATCAGTGTGACCATATTCGAATTGTTTAAGAACAAATACCTGGTTACGCCCGAAGGAGTACAGATCGGTACCGCTCCAAACTCCGCGGCGATAACTGAAAGAGCGTTAGAGACGCCCGAAGCGGTAATCGAACATGCCGAAAAAACGAAATCGCGCTCGCTTGCATCGATGGCGGCATGGGTTGCGGGTGAAATCGGATTGGGGTCATTGTTTTATTTCGGACTTGGTTTTGATGTGATCGGAGCGATTATATTCTCTTTGTGTCTGGTAATGCCTGCCTTTATTTTTACCGATCATAGCCTTACAAAACTGGAACGCCAGCGTATTCTTGTAATCTATATCATCGCGTTTTTCGTGATTTTCTTCTGGGCGGCTTTTGAGCAGGCGGCGGCTTCGCTGACCTTCTTTGCCGATGAGCAGACCAATCGCCACATCTTCGGATGGGAGATGCCGGCCTCTTATTTCCAATCGTTCAATGCGATCTTCATCGTAGTGCTTGCGCCGGTATTCGCTGCGCTTTGGCAGTTTTTAGGCAAAAAACAGATGGAACCTGCGTCACCTGTGAAACAATCGATCGGTTTGTTCTTGCTGGCGGTAGGTTATCTGGTAATTGCGCTGGGTGTGCGTGGTATTGAGCCGGGCGTTAAGGTGAGCATTCTTTGGCTGACCGGATTGTATCTGATTCATACGATGGGGGAGTTGTGTTTGTCGCCGATCGGCTTGTCGATGGTAAACAAGCTGTCGCCTGTGCGCTTCGCTTCGTTGTTGATGGGGGTATGGTATATGTCGACAGCGGCAGCCAATAAATTCGCGGGAATATTGTCGGGGTTTTATCCCGAAGCAGGCGAACCGGCTAAATCATTCATCGGATTTCCGATTGAAAACCTGTTTGATTTCTTTATGCTTTTTGTCGTGATGGCGGGTGTGGCATCGGTTATTTTGTTCGGATTGTCGGGTTGGCTTAAGAAAATGATGCAGGGAGTTGAATAAAAAAGCATCTTCTTAACCATTTTAAGATGTCGGGGTGTTTTCCATTGCGTTATTTTATTGTACTTTTGCCACTTATATAAAAGTAGTAACCATTTATGAGTACGATTCAAGTTAAAGATAAATTTTTTAAGCCATTTATCTCCTCTGAAGAAATTCAGGCAGCTATTGAACGTGTTGCAGACGAGATGAATAAAGACCTTGCAGGTAAAAATCCCATTTTTATTTGCGTATTGAACGGCGCGTTTATGTTCGCCGCAGATTTATATAAGAACATTCGAATTGATTCGGAAATCACTTTCATGCGAATGAAATCGTATGAGGGGATGGAAACATCAGGACATGTAAAATGCATCTCCGGATTGATGGAAGATGTAAAAGATCGTACCGTAGTGGTTATAGAAGATATCGTTGATACAGGATACACGATGAAAAGCATCATTGCTCAATTGGAAGAAAAAGGAGCCTCAGAGGTGCTTATCGCAACTTTGCTGCATAAGCCGGAAGCACTGAAAGTGCCTGAGCTGAAGCTTGACTATGTAGCCCTGACTATTCCGAATGCCTTTATCGTGGGTTACGGATTGGATTACGATGAAATGGGACGTAATCTGAAAGATATTTATGTGATTGCCGACTAATTTATATTTTCATATTTAAGGTAAAAAAGAAAATGTTGAACGTTGTTATTTTTGGTGCGCCGGGTTCAGGTAAAGGTACTCAGAGCGAACTTATTATCAAGAAATATGGTTTGTTCCATATCTCAACAGGTGACGTATTGCGTAGTGAAATGAAAAACGGTACGGAACTTGGTAAAACTGCGAAAGAATTTATTGAAAAAGGACAGTTGGTGCCGGATTCATTGATCATCGATATGCTTGCAAATGTTCTTGATTCGAACGAAGCAGCGAAAGACGGTGTTATTTTCGACGGTTTCCCTCGTACGATTCCACAGGCTGAGGCTTTGAATGAGATGTTGAAAGAGCGTGGCACAGCGGTTTCTATCGTTGTTGGTTTGGATGTTGAAGAGGCTGAATTGATCGATCGTTTGTTGAAACGTGGTCAGATCTCTGGTCGTTCGGACGATAACTACGAAACTATCAAGAGCCGCCTGGATGTTTACAACAACCAGACTTCTCCATTGAAAGATTTCTATATCAAAGAAGGTAAATACGCTGATATCAAAGGGATGGGTACCGTAGAAGAGATCTTCGGTCGTATCGAAACTGCTATCGACGCTCTATAAGAAATCAATAACCGGAAGGTTAAAAAGAGATTCGGGAATAATGCGGGCGAATGTTATTCGCCCCTACAGCGCATTCTGATGTAGATTCATGTAGGGGCAAATAATATTTGCCCGCCTTGTTCTTTCTTTATATAGGTGTGGTTCTGAACAGTGCGCACCGCTTTTTGTTTATTATATACCCGTGAGGGTGAATTTATTTATTTAAAAATCAAACTTTTAGTTTATGGCGGGTTCAAACTTTGTAGACTATGTAAAGATATATTGCCGCTCCGGAAAGGGCGGTCGAGGCTCTACTCACCTTCACCGGGAAAAATTTGTCGCTAAAGGTGGTCCGGACGGTGGTGATGGCGGACGCGGAGGTCATGTGATTTTGCGCGGTAACCGTAACTACTGGACGTTGCTTCACCTTAAATTTCAACGTCACGTATTTGCCGGTCATGGCGAATCGGGAGGTGCAAGCCGTAGCTTTGGTAAAGACGGTAAGGACGAAATTATCGACGTGCCATGCGGTACGGTGGTTTTCGATGCCGAAACAGGAGAATTCCTTTGTGACGTAACGGACGACGGGCAAGAAGTTGTTTTGTTGAAAGGTGGTCGCGGGGGCTTGGGTAACTGGCATTTCCGTACTTCTACCAACCAAACGCCGCGTTATTCTCAACCGGGTGAACCGGCTTTGGAGCGTGCGGTTATCATGGAGTTGAAATTGTTGGCAGACGTTGGTTTGGTAGGATTCCCGAATGCGGGTAAATCTACTTTACTATCGGTATTGTCGGCTGCGAAACCGAAAATTGCGGATTATCCGTTTACAACTCTTGAGCCTAACCTGGGTATCGTATCGTATCGTGATAACCGTTCATTCGTAATGGCGGATATCCCCGGTATTATTGAGGGTGCGAGCGAAGGAAAAGGTCTGGGATTGCGTTTCTTGCGTCATATCGAACGTAATGCGTTGCTGTTGTTTATGGTGCCGGCGGATAGCGATGATATTCGTAAAGAATATGATATCCTGCTTAACGAAATCGCTACATTCAATCCGGAGTTGCTCGATAAACAGCGTGTGCTGGCTATCACCAAATCGGATATGCTTGATGACGAATTGATCGAAGAGATTAAGAAAGATCTTCCGGATATTCCTTGCGTATTCATTTCGTCGGTAATCAATATGGGATTGACCGAACTGAAAGATATCTTGTGGCGTGAGCTGAACAGCGAAACCAATAAGGTGACTACGATTACACACCGCAATCTGGATATCCAGCCTACCGTGGAAGCGGAAGATGAGGATGAATATGAAGATGATGAGTGGGACGATGAGTATATCGTTGATGAGGATGATCTGATCGATGAAGAAGATTATGAAGAGTCTGACTGGGATGAAGAAGAGGAACCTCAAGCTCCTCAGAAATAAAATCCTGACAAAATAAAAACG
>JAVVPN010000011.1:0-54257 GCA_036655755.1 Bacteroidales bacterium
AACCATCTATGAATCCATGTCGAATTCGGGAGACTCAATCGTACCTTATGGAATTGAAATGATCTTCGCAATATTTCTTCACCACATATTATTTGGGGATTCAATCGTACTTTATGGAATTGAAATCCGATATCCGATAGGAGTACGCGCCCAATATAAAGACTCAACCGTACCTTATGGAATTGAAATGAACATGAGCGAGTTGCTCTTCTTGAGCAGCTGCTTGACTCAATCGTACCTTATGGAATTGAAATTTCGTAGCGAGCTTCGACGGTACCAACTACGTTAACTGACTCAATCGTACCTTATGGATTTAAAACATCGCAGCCTACGTTTTATTCTTGGCACTAGTCATATTGCATGGAGCGGATAGGGAAAGATAAGCGTATTGCATAATAACTTTGTCTGTGTAGCTTTATAAGTTTGTGACAACGATTTTAATGGAAATAAGAGTAGTTAGAGTTTAATTATGCTTCTGTCTTTTTCTGGGTGTTCGATTGTATCTGTGATAATTGTATTCGAGATGATATTGAGTCATCTACTCTCCCATCTAAAAACAAAACAATCCCCCCATCCCAAACGTTTTAAAAAGTACTAAAACGATACGCATGGAAGGCAAGCAGGTTATTATAATCGGAGCGGGGATCGGGGGGCTGACGACGGCCGTACGATTGCTCAAAAAGGGATATAACGTTCGGATTCTTGAGAAAAACAAACAGGCCGGGGGAAGGCTCAATAAGATTGAAAAAGACGGATTCACCTTCGATGCCGGGCCCAGCTTTTTTTCCATGTCGTACGAATTCAAAGAATTTGCCGATCAATGCGGCATCGAGCTGCCGTTCGAATATGAAGCGCTCGATCCGCTTTATGTGGTCAATATGCCCAACGGGCGGCAATTCCACCTCTACAAAGACCCCGAAAAGTTGGCCCGGGAGTTCGAAGATCTTGAACCCGGGTTTGCCGAAAAGCTGCGTCGTTACCTCGATTCGGGACGCAAGCTGTTCGAAAGCAGTATGCCTGCCATCATCAAGCAGAATCACCCCACGCTCGCTTCCTACCTCAAAGCGCTCATGCAGTCGCCTCCGCAACAGGTGGGCAAGTTGTTTCGCAACTTCTACCAGGAGGTGTCGCGCTATTTCGATGCCGAAGAAACCCGTGCCATCATTTCGCTCGTATCCTTCTTTCTGGGGCGCTCTCCTTTTCAGACCAGCGCCATCTATACGTTGCTTTCTTACATGGAGTTCGAACATGACGGTTACTACAACGTGAAGGGGGGGATGTATAAGATTGTGGAGGGGCTGGTGAAAACCATCGAAGAATTGGGTGGAACGTTCGATTATGAAACGGATATCACTCAGGTGGTGAGTGCCGACGGGGGCGTGGATCATCTGATCGATGCCGAAGGGAAGTCGTATAAGGCCGATATCTATGTGTGTAATGCGGATGCCGCCACTTTCCGCGGACAGATGCTCCATCGGGCCGCTTTCTCGGAAGAGAAACTCGACCGGATGAACTGGACGTTTGCGCCTCTCACCATCTATCTCGGGGTGGAGGGGAAGGTGGAGAACCTGAATCACCATAATTATTTTCTGGGAACCAACTACAAGGGGTATGCTACCGGTATTTTTACCAACCAAATCACCCTCGAAAAGCCATACTATTATGTAAACGTACTCTCTCACTCGAATAAAGAGTGTGCGCCCGAAGGGAAGGAGGCGCTCTTTATCGTGTGTCCGATGCCGGACCTGCGTTATAAAAAGGATTGGGGCGATACGGATGTGATTGTAGAGAATATCATCGCCGACCTTTCGGAGCGGATACAAACTCCGTTGAAGGAGCGGATTGTTTCGAAAACGGTGCTCAATCCGGTTGATTGGCAGAAGATGTTTCATCTGCATCGGGGAAGCGGGCTGGGATTGGCGCACGATATCATGCAGATCGGCTATTTCCGCCCGGGCAATGTAGACGAGGTGCTGTCGAATCTCTATTATGTGGGGGCATCGACGGTGCCGGGCACGGGGTTGCCGATGTGCGTGATCGGTTCGGGATTGGTAACCGAGCGTATCGTAGAACGTAGCGGAGGCCCTTTCTGAGCGTTATGATCGCCGCTGCCAATCATCCCGTATATACCCGGTTGATGCGTTTTTATATCGACCGGCGTATGCGAAGGAGTTTCAGCCGGATTCTCTTCGAGGGGGAGTGTGCGGTAGAACCGGACGTTCCGCTGCTGATTTTGTCGAATCATACGGGGTGGTGGGACGGCTTTTGGATAGAGCGGTTGGTACGTTACCGGATGGGGCGCAACCTGCGGGTGATGATGACGCACGAAGCGCTTTCGGCAAACCGGATGTTGCGCTATATGGGCGGATTCGCGGCCGGGCCGGGGGTGCATGACCGGAGCGCGATGTTGCGTTATGCCGTTGCTCAGCTCGACGACCCGAAGAATGCGCTGTTGCTGTTTCCGCAAGGGGCGCTTTATTCGCTGTATGAAGAGCAGGTGCTTTTTAAGCCGGGTGCGGCTTATCTGATTGAGCGGGCAACGCGTACGCCTCGGGTGCTGTTTGTGGCGCTGATGGTGGAATACGGGTCGGAGCCGCGCCCTGCGGTATACCTTTATTGTGAGGCGTCACCCTGTGGGGTGCAAACCACTTCGGAATTGGAGCGTGCTTACGGCGATTTCTTCGCTCGTACTCGCTGCGGCCACCGACAAAAAATGAGTGCGCGATGATTACGGCGATGGCAATATTGATAGCGCTGTTTACGGGTTGGCGACTGATCGTATCGCTTACCAACTACTTCAGTAGCCTTACGGTGAAGGGGGAGGGAGCGAGCGTTGCTCCGGGCGAATTGTCGATTCTGATTCCGGTGCGCGATGAGGCGCGCAACCTGGCTCCGCTGTTTGCTTCGTTGGCGATGCAACGGGGTGATATCGAAATTATTTTTTGCAACGACCACTCTTCCGACGCTACCGTGCCGCTCATCGAGGCGCAGGCCCGCTGCGATTCCCGTATCCGTCTGATCCACTCGCCCGAATTGCCCGACGGGTGGTTCGGCAAGAGTTTTGCCTGCTACCAACTGGCGGCGCAGGCGCGCGGGCGCTACCTGCTTTTTATCGATGCCGACGTGACGCTCGAACCGGACGGTGCTTTGAAAGCGCTCCGTTACGCCCAAAGCCGTCGTCTTACCCTGCTTACCTTTTTTCCGCGACAAGTGATGCATTCGACGGGCGAGAAGCTCACCGTACCGATCATGTTGCGCTGTCTGCTGAGTATGCTTCCTCTTAAAACGGTGGGTTGGAAGCGGTTTGCTTCGCTTTCGGCGGCCAACGGGCAATTCATGCTTTTTGATGGCGACCGCTACCGACGGTTGCAACCCCACGAAAAGGCGCGCCGTCAGCGGGCGGAGGATATCGCCATTGCCTCGTTGCTCAAGAAGGAGGGGTATCCGATCGCGTGTCTGCTGGGCGACGGCCTCGTAAAATGCCGTATGTACGATGGATATCGGGCCGGGGTGGAGGGTTTTGCGAAGAATATCGACTGCTTTTTTGGAAAAAGCCTGCTGCTTACGCTGTTTTACGGGATATGTGCTTCGTTTGCGGGGTTGCTGTTTATCGTTCCCGCCGCTACTACATGGCCGGGAGGTGCGCTTCTTTACACTCTTCTTTTCTTGTTTCTGCTGCTTGTTATCAATCTGAGCAATCTTGCCGCCCTCGGCATTCCTGTGTTGCGATGGTTGCCCGTCGTTTTATTGCAGGATATCGCTTTCTTCCATATTTTCGGGCTCTCGGTTTATCGCCGTTTTTCAGGCAAAGGGAGTTGGAAGGGACGTTCTTTGTAATACAATTAATGCCCCAATAAAGAGTTTTTATTGGGGCATTAGATTATAGAAAATAGTTGTTAGAAGACTAATAAACGATCACTTTCTTGCTAACCCCGTCGGTCTTCAAGATGTAATAGCCGGCTTCTACACCGATGTGTTCAACGCTGCCGGGCTGTTGAATCGTTTTTATTAGGGCACCGGCCGTATTATAGATGGTAATACCGGATGCGGCATTTTTCACTACGATCTCTGCGGTACCGGAATAAATAACAAGATGATCCGAATTCAGCTCTTCGATTGAGTCTGATATATCCCATTTGGCATATAAAGTAGTATGGCCATAAACACGGTCTGTATCAAAATCCCAAGGTTGTTTATATTCGGGGTCTTTATACCAGCCTGCAAAATCGAAACCTTCGCAAACCGGGTCGATTGGTTTTGTCAGCAACGCGCCGTATGTAGCTTGAACAGAAGTTTCCGGCATGGCTTCGGTCGTTTGGAAGGTTACGGTTAGTATCGTAAATGCGGCAAATACAGGGTTGCCATTGTTTACACTCTCCAAAACACACCAGGTAAGGTAGGGCGTTTCCGGAGTCGTATTGTTTGTAACCCAGTTATTAAGCAGATTTAGTGGCGTGTCATTCAGATTATCGCCATGATTTTCTCCCACGGGATCGATGGCAGATAAGTCTGATTCTGATGTCCCGGTTTTTACAGATACATTTTCAGCTGCATAGTTGGAAGAGAGGGTTCCTTCTTGAATATGTCCTGCTACTCTGCCTGCAAAAGCAAAATCTTTAGATTCGATGCATATTGAGGTGATACTTGGGTTTAACGAAATACAAGAAGATACATCTCCATTATTATGTATAACTCCCACTATCCCCCCGGAATAAGATTCAGATTGAGAAGAGGATGATATATTGCCGGAAGAGTAGCTGTTACTAATAATTCCATTATGACTTTCCATATAAGCCACTATGCCCCCTGAATATGAATCATCAGAAGTCGAAGAGGAAGAGATGTCGCCGGAAGAGTAGCTGTTACTAATAATCCCCTTATCACAATACATGAAACCAATTATGCCACCGGACAAAGAAGTCCAGGCGGAAGAGGATGATATATTGCCGGAAGAGTAACAGTTCTGAATACTTGCACGATAAATTTCATTATTATCCATATGTCCCACGATGCCCCCGCAATAAGACCCGGACTCGGAAGAGCTATAGATATTGGCGGAAGAGTAGCTATCTTGAATACTCCCATTATCGCTGTAAATATGCATAAACCCAACGAGTCCACCGCAATAAGACTCAGACCCATACCCAGACTCATACCCAGACTCAGACTCAGACGAGCAATAGATATTGCCGGCAGAGTAGCTATTCCGAATTGTTCCATTATTCATATAACCAACAATACCCCCCGAATAAGAAGAATAAGAATATAACTCACTCCATGCAACTCCTAAATTTTCGATAATAGCATTTTCTGTCAAACCAAAGAATCCGGTCCAATAGAAGGTAGTAGACTTATCTTCACGGCCAATCTTGATATTTTTTATTGTTTTATCATTTCCGTTGAATACACCTTTAAAAGGTGCATATATACCAATGGGCGTCCAGTCATTTTCTCCTGTAAAATCAAGGTCCGCCATTAATTTGTAAAATTTGTTGGAGTATTCGTTCGGATACGTGTTGACAAAAACGGATACTTTGGTCAAATCCTCATTCGTGTAAATAAGAAATGGGTCTGTTTGAGAACCTGTACCTTCCAGCGTGAACTGCATTGTAGGGGAAGAATAGTCTAAAATAGGATTCCCTTGGTTAACTTCGTTCTCTACAATCCAGGAACACAACAAAGCACCTGCATCTGAGTATTTTTTGCCGGCGACATAATTATTCAAAATAGTTATCGGTTCATTATTCAGTTCTTCCCCGTTTTTATCGCCGGATAAGTCTGTAACGGGGATAAGCTCATCGGATGATATTCCGATTGCAAGAACAATGTCATTTAATGCATAATTGCTATCAATATTTGTACCGGAACTTCCTGTGATTTTACCTGCAAAGCATTTATCGATCTGCTTATTGAAGGCATAAATAGAGCTATTCAGGGCAATGTTATTACTGATACTTCCGTTAAGGGTATAACCAACGATACCTCCGGAATAAGAATGAAAATTAGCTTTGCCGGAATTTGAAGAATAGATTCTACCGGTAGCATAAGTATTGCTAATACTTCCACCTTTACTATTTATACAACCAGCGATACCTCCGGAATAAGCATAACAAGGGTAATCACTTTCACCAGAATTTGAGGCTGATATATTGCCGGAAGAGTAGCTGTTACAAATACTTCCATTATTCAGATTACCAACAATCCCACCCGAATAAGAATAATAAGGAGAATAAGGATTATCACTATAACTCACATTTGTGGCAGATATATTACCGGAAGAGTAACTGTTACTTATATTTCCGATATTCATATTGCCGGCTATACCGCCTGCAAAAGAGCTGGTATAGGATGAGGCAGAGATAGTACCGGAAGAGTAACTATTGCTAATATTTCCGGACTCCATATTGCCCACTATACCGCCGCAATAAGTCCAAGAAGCAGTGATATTTGCGGAAGAGTAACTATCACGAATAGTTCCGGTAATCATATGACCAACAATCCCCCCGGATGTAGGGCCGGAGATAATACCGGCAGAGTAACAGTTACGAATAGTACCACTATTCATACTGCCCGCTATCCCCCCCGAATAATACGAATAATCCAAAGAAAATAAACCTTTCCATTCAACACCTAAATTTTCTATTGTAGCATTCTCTATATAACCAAAGAGGCTGGCCGAAGGCATATTCGCTGGCTTATCCTCACTACCAATCTTGATGTTTTTTATTGTCTTATCATTTCCATGGAATACACCTTTAAAAGGGATCTCTTTCCCGCCAATGGGAATCCAGTCATTTTCATCGGTAAAATCCAAGTCCGCCATTAACTTATAGGTAGCACGGGCATAATCCGTTTGATCTTTATCATTCACCTGATCTCTCATCCATTTCAGCTCCTCTACCGAGGAGATAAGGTAGGGATCGGTTGCCGTACCATTGCCACTCAAGGAGGAGATTGCGGCAGAGAGGTTGAATGCATGGAACACCATTACTATAAATAATAGTTTTGTTTTCATGAGGTTAGTTGTTTTTTGATTTGATTAATAAAGCTACGAAAGGTTATGTGAGAGGGTTGGGAAACAGTTGTTCCGTGATTAATAAACGATCACTTTCTTGCTAACCCCAGCCGTCTTCAAGATATAATAGCCGGCTTCTACACCAATGTGCTCAACGCTGCCGGGCCGTTGAATCGTTTTTATTAGGGCACCGGCCGTATTATAGATGGTAATACCGGATGCGGCATTTTTCACTACGATCTCTGCGGTACCGGAATAAATAACAAGATGATCCGAATTCAGCTCTTCGATTGAGTCTGATATATCCCATTTGGCATATAAAGTAGTATGGCCATAAACACGGTCTGTATCAAAATCCCAAGGTTGTTTATATTCGGGGTCTTTATACCAGCCTGCAAAATCGAAACCTTCGCAAACCGGGTCGATTGGTTTTGTCAGCAACGCGCCGTATGTAGCTTGAACAGAAGTTTCCGGCATGGCTTCGGTCGTTTGGAAGGTTACGGTTAGTATCGTAAATGCGGCAAATACAGGGTTGCCATTGTTTACACTCTCCAAAACACACCAGGTAAGGTAGGGCGTTTCCGGAGTCGTATTGTTTGTAACCCAGTTATTAAGCAGATTTAGTGGCGTGTCATTCAGATTATCGCCATGATTTTCTCCCACGGGATCGATGGCAGATAAGTCTGATTCTGATGTCCCGGTTTTTACAGATACATTTTCAGCTGCATAGTTGGAAGAGAGGGTTCCTTCTTGAATATGTCCTGCTACTCTGCCTGCAAAAGCAAAATCTTTAGATTCGATGCATATTGAGGTGATACTTGGGTTTAACGAAATACAAGAAGATACATCTCCATTATTATGTATAACTCCCACTATCCCCCCGGAATAAGATTCAGATTGAGAAGAGGATGATATATTGCCGGAAGAGTAGCTGTTACTAATAATTCCATTATGACTTTCCATATAAGCCACTATGCCCCCTGAATATGAATCATCAGAAGTCGAAGAGGAAGAGATGTCGCCGGAAGAGTAGCTGTTACTAATAATCCCCTTATCACAATACATGAAACCAATTATGCCACCGGACAAAGAAGTCCAGGCGGAAGAGGATGATATATTGCCGGAAGAGTAACAGTTCTGAATACTTGCACGATAAATTTCATTATTATCCATATGTCCCACGATGCCCCCGCAATAAGACCCGGACTCGGAAGAGCTATAGATATTGGCGGAAGAGTAGCTATCTTGAATACTCCCATTATCGCTGTAAATATGCATAAACCCAACGAGTCCACCGCAATAAGACTCAGACCCATACCCAGACTCATACCCAGACTCAGACTCAGACGAGCAATAGATATTGCCGGCAGAGTAGCTATTCCGAATTGTTCCATTATTCATATAACCAACAATACCCCCCGAATAAGAAGAATAAGAATATAACTCACTCCATGCAACTCCTAAATTTTCGATAATAGCATTTTCTGTCAAACCAAAGAATCCGGTCCAATAGAAGGTAGTAGACTTATCTTCACGGCCAATCTTGATATTTTTTATTGTTTTATCATTTCCGTTGAATACACCTTTAAAAGGTGCATATATACCAATGGGCGTCCAGTCATTTTCTCCTGTAAAATCAAGGTCCGCCATTAATTTGTAAAATTTGTTGGAGTATTCGTTCGGATACGTGTTGACAAAAACGGATACTTTGGTCAAATCCTCATTCGTGTAAATAAGAAATGGGTCTGTTTGAGAACCTGTACCTTCCAGCGTGAACTGCATTGTAGGGGAAGAATAGTCTAAAATAGGATTCCCTTGGTTAACTTCGTTCTCTACAATCCAGGAACACAACAAAGCACCTGCATCTGAGTATTTTTTGCCGGCGACATAATTATTCAAAATAGTTATCGGTTCATTATTCAGTTCTTCCCCGTTTTTATCGCCGGATAAGTCTGTAACGGGGATAAGCTCATCGGATGATATTCCGATTGCAAGAACAATGTCATTTAATGCATAATTGCTATCAATATTTGTACCGGAACTTCCTGTGATTTTACCTGCAAAGCATTTATCGATCTGCTTATTGAAGGCATAAATAGAGCTATTCAGGGCAATGTTATTACTGATACTTCCGTTAAGGGTATAACCAACGATACCTCCGGAATAAGAATGAAAATTAGCTTTGCCGGAATTTGAAGAATAGATTCTACCGGTAGCATAAGTATTGCTAATACTTCCACCTTTACTATTTATACAACCAGCGATACCTCCGGAATAAGCATAACAAGGGTAATCACTTTCACCAGAATTTGAGGCTGATATATTGCCGGAAGAGTAGCTGTTACAAATACTTCCATTATTCAGATTACCAACAATCCCACCCGAATAAGAATAATAAGGAGAATAAGGATTATCACTATAACTCACATTTGTGGCAGATATATTACCGGAAGAGTAACTGTTACTTATATTTCCGATATTCATATTGCCGGCTATACCGCCTGCAAAAGAGCTGGTATAGGATGAGGCAGAGATAGTACCGGAAGAGTAACTATTGCTAATATTTCCGGACTCCATATTGCCCACTATACCGCCGCAATAAGTCCAAGAAGCAGTGATATTTGCGGAAGAGTAACTATCACGAATAGTTCCGGTAATCATATGACCAACAATCCCCCCGGATGTAGGGCCGGAGATAATACCGGCAGAGTAACAGTTACGAATAGTACCACTATTCATACTGCCCGCTATCCCCCCCGAATAATACGAATAATCCAAAGAAAATAAACCTTTCCATTCAACACCTAAATTTTCTATTGTAGCATTCTCTATATAACCAAAGAGGCTGGCCGAAGGCATATTCGCTGGCTTATCCTCACTACCAATCTTGATGTTTTTTATTGTCTTATCATTTCCATGGAATACACCTTTAAAAGGGATCTCTTTCCCGCCAATGGGAATCCAGTCATTTTCATCGGTAAAATCCAAGTCCGCCATTAACTTATAGGTAGCACGGGCATAATCCGTTTGATCTTTATCATTCACCTGATCTCTCATCCATTTCAGCTCCTCTACCGAGGAGATAAGGTAGGGATCGGTTGCCGTACCATTGCCACTCAAGGAGGAGATTGCGGCAGAGAGGTTGAATGCATGGAACACCATTACTATAAATAACAGTTTTGTTTTCATGAGGTTAGTTGTTTTTTTGTTTGATAAATAAAGCTACAAAAAAGTTATAATAATTAAATAAAATAAGCAGTTATTTTAAAAATTATATAAAAAGCGATTCGAATTAAGTTATTTATTCTGATTCTAATGATCTTCGAAAGTTGTGTTTTCAGCGCTCTGCCAAATCAAAAATAGAATCTATCTTTATCGCCTCAAACAAACCATCTACATTATGAGAAGTTTTGGATCGGACAATAATTCGGGAGTGCATCCGGAGGTTTTGAAGGCGATTGCGGAAGCGAACGATAATCATGCGCCGGGATACGGCGATGAGGCGTGGACGCACCGCGCAGAGCAGGAGTTTAAAGCTGTTTTCGGCGAGCAGGCCGAAGCATTGATTGTATTTAACGGCACGGGAGCCAATGCGGTGGCATTGCAGATATTGACGCGTCCCTATAATAGCATCTTGTGTGCGGAAACGGCGCATATATTGATGGACGAATGCGGGGCACCTTGCCGAATGACGGGTTGCCAGTTGCGTCCGATTGCTACCCCCGACGGGAAGCTGACGCCTGAACTGATTCGCCCTTACCTGCAGGGTTTCGGCGATCAGCACCATTCGCAGCCGAGGGCGATTTATCTGTCGCAATGTACGGAGATGGGCACGGTGTATACGCCCGAAGAATTGAAGGCGATTACCGCGCTGGCGCACGAATACGGGATGTTCGTTCACATGGATGGGGCACGCATCGCTAACGCGGCGGCCTATCTGGATTGTTCGCTCAAAGCGATCACGACCGATTGCGGTATCGACATATTGAGTTTTGGCGGTACGAAAAACGGGCTGATGATGGGCGAAAGCGTAGTGATTTTGAATCCTGCGTTGAAAGGGGAGGCTTATTTTATCCGCAAACAGTCGGCACAGCTGGCTTCGAAAATGCGTTACCTGTCGTGCCAGTTCTCAGCCTATTTTGCAGGGGATTTGTGGTTACGCAATGCCACCCATGCCAACGGGATGGCCCAACGCATTTACAAAGCGTTGAGCGCGTATCAGGAAATTGAATTCCTCGATGCCGTAGAATCGAACGTGATGTTCCTGCGGATGCCAGCCGCATGGGCCCGCGAGTTGCGGAAAACCTATTTCTTCTACTTCCTGAGTGAAGAGCGGGGCGAAATCCGGTTGGTGACATCGTTCGATACTACGGACGAAGATGTAGAGGGGCTGATCGGTTGTTTGGCGCAGATTGCTACTCAACATACTCATATCCCAACGCGGTAATCGCTTCGATCACTTTTTCATCGGGTACGTCGCCTTCTACATAGGCGATCCCTTTAGGAAGATTCACATTGACAGACTCTGTCCCCGCCAGTGCGGACAGGGTCTTTTCTACATTCAGACGGCAATGGTTACAGTCCATCCCCTTGATTTTGTACGTTTTCATTCGTGTCGTTCGAAGTTGATTCTTGGGTGGAAAGCGTTTGATGTAAAACGCATGCCCCACCACGATTAAAAACAGGATGCTCGAAGCGATGTTGAAATAGGAACTGTCGAGATGACACGACTGTTGTGTAAAAGCATCGATGCGGCCGGTAAACCAGGATGCAGGCAAATAACGGTCGATGAGCCATCCGAAGCCGATAGCACCGGCAAAGATGGAGAAGAGGTAAAGCAGCAGTACTTTGCGCCCCATTACTTTACCGATAACCAGTATCGATGCGATGTTGGTAGCCGGGCCTGCCATCAATAATACAAGAGCGGCTCCCGGCGTGAGTCCTTTGGCCATCAATGCGAGTGCAATCGGGATGGAGCCCGTAGCGCAGAGATACATCGGCACCGAAAGAAGCAATACCAACACCATATTGAGCAGGGGTTGATCGGCGAATCGGGCGAAGAACGTATCGGGTACGAAAATGGTGATGATTGCCGCAACCACTAATCCTAGCAACAACCATTTACCCAAATCCTGTACCATATCCACCATACCGTAGCGTACAGCTTCGAGCAAACGGGTCCCAAAAGGGGTGGTTTGGGTTTTCGGCGCATCAGCCGGCTCGGTTGTGACTTGGGATGAATCGCTATGGTCTGATTGGGAGAATAGATTGATCAATGTTCCACCCAGTAAAGCAGTTACGAGTGCAACGAGCGGGCGGATAATGGCGAACGGCAAGCCCAACAGCGAGTAGGTGGCGAAGATCGAATCGACGCCCGTCTGCGGGGTGGCGATTAGGAATGAGCCGGTAGCCCCTGCCGAGCTCCCCTCTTTACGCAACGACATGGCGGTGGGAAGTACGCCGCAAGAGCATAACGGAAGCGGAATGCCGAACAGGGCGGCTTTTAATACGGAGCCGACCGAGGGTTTCGACAAGTGGCGTGCGTAGAAATTGCGGGGCACGAATACGTGCAGTAATCCGGCTACCAGAAATCCCAACAGCAGGTAAGGTGACATTTCGTTGAGTAAAACGAAAAACGGGGTGATATATTTATCCATCGTTTATTTTTTGATGCAAAAATAGTATCGCCGGAAGGGGTGGTTATTACAGTATTTCCTGAAAATGTTACATGATTTTACAGCTCGTCGATGGGGCGGCGCGAAAAAGCCTTCTCGCGTTTGTAGGTGGTGGGTGTCATCCCCGTAACGCGTTTGAACTGATTGCTGAGGTGGGCGTTGCTCGAATAACCCATTCGGAAAGCTATCTCACTAAGGGTGAGCTCGTCATAATCGAGCAACTCTTTTACGCGCTCTACCTTCTGCAGGATGTGATACTTCTCGATGGTGTACCCTTCGTTGGCCGAAAAGAGAGCGCTCAGATAGCGGTAGTCCATACCGATCTCCGCGCAGATAAGGTCTGAGAGGTTTCGGTTGCGCTCGTTCTCGTCGCTGTGTACCTCATTGATGATAATACATTTGATCTGTTCGATGATGCGTGTCTGCTTGTCGGCAATCAGTTCGAAGCCGAGTGCTTCAAGGCGTATGCGCAGGGCGGTCAGTTGGTCGGAGGTGAGTTCTTCGCGCACTTCAGCCACGCCCATTCGCACGGTAACTACCGTAAGCCCCATGCCTTGAAGCTCCGAACGAACCAGCATGACGCATCGGCCGCAAACGATATTTTTAATGTGTATGATCATAATCAAAAAGCGCTACAAAGAAGAGTAAATGTAATAATTATATCCAATCCTTATTCATGCTGATTGTATATTGCAGAATACTTTCTTGAATATGAAAAGTAAAAGTGTTAAATAGAAAGTAAAGATGGTGTTATTGTGTTATTTTGAAATTAATTTAAATATAAATTATGTAATTTAATATTTAATATAGTATATTAGTATTGCGATGAAAAGGCGGCGTAGAATTATTGTAACATTTAATTTATTATTTATGAAAAAACTGTTTACTCCCTTAGCCTGCCTTTTCTTCGCAGGCATCTTGCAAGCCCAGTCCGTTTTTGAATGTAAGTTCTCTCCCGAAAATTTTGAAAAATGGATCGTTATTGATGCTAATGACGATCAGAAAACATGGGAATTGAAAGCAAGTGACGAGACTATATATGTCGCAGCTTATCCTTATCACGGAACCAATGTAGCAGACGACTGGTTGATTTCGCCGACTATTAAAGTGGAGCCAAACCGTTATTATAAATTGTCATTTAAATATCAGGGTTCTTCTTATGGTGAAAAGATGGATGTTTTCTGCGGTACTGCCCCGAATGTAGCCGCTATGACAAATCTCGTTGTTGATTTGGGAGAATTTAAAAATGGCGAAGCAAAGGAAGCGCAAGGATTGATCAGTGCAAACGGCAGTGAGGCAGTTTATTTGGGTTTTCATGCTAAGAGCGACCCCGACAAATTCCGGATCTATTTAAATGATATCAGCCTGGATCCTTGTTCTGCAATCGATATCAGTCCCCGTGAAGTTCTCTCCCCGGTTACCGGATTTAATTTGGGCGAAGAGCAGCTGACGGTACGAATCACAAATAGCGGTTTCGAACCGGTAAGTAATATTCCGGTTTGTTTTTCGGTCAATAACGGTACACCTATACGTGAAATCATTACCCAATCGCTGGCCGCCGGCGCTTCTGTCGACTATTCTTTCACTGCCAGGGCAGATCTTTCCGCTCCGCGCATCACACATCAGATTAAAGTATGGACAGAGGTTGCGGAAGATGCCATCAACCTCAACGATACTTGTTGGGCTCAGGTGCGTCACCTTTCGGAAGCCCGCGCGCCTTATTTTATGGGATTTGAAGAAGATGAAGAAACAGACCAGATTGCAACCTTTAACCTGAACGACGATACCGGCGACTGGTCATTAACCAAAAACTCTTTCTTTGGCTATTTTGCAAATACGGGATCGTATGCCATGGTATATGACTATGATAAGGTAAATAATGGAAATGACTGGTTTATTCTTGAACCGATCATTCTTGAAGCCGGTTTTTATTCGCTTAAATTCTGGTATTCGGGTATGGGCGATCATCCGGAACGTCTGGCTGCTTATTACGGAAAAGAGCAGAAGCCCGAAGCCATGACAAATCTCATTGTTGAATACGATCCGTTTTTGACAAGTGAATATCTCGAATCGGCCTCTGTTTTTGAGATAAAAGAAGCGGGTACTTATTATTTCGGATTTAAGGCTTTCAGTGATAAAGATGAAAACATTATTTGTGTAGACGATATATCCATAGAGAAAGTGATCCCGACACAAATTGATTTGGCGATAGGCAAACTTACTAACCCGTCGAATGGTTATATTCGTTCCTCAAATTCAAAAGATATTGTTTTCGATATTGTAAATAAAGGAATTGCGCATGCCGCAGATGCGCAGGTAACTGTTCTGTTGGACAATCGGCAGGTATTTTCACAAACCGTCGCACTTGCCGCTCAACAAACAAAGACAATCACAGTCACAGATGCCCTAAAAGAGATGCCCAAAGGTCTTTATCAGTTGCATATTACTATCGCACATCCAAATGAAGATGCGGATAAAGAAAATAATGATTTGGATGCAACTTTTAGGATAGTGGGTGACCCTGTCGTTATGTACGATTTTGAGCAGGGAGTAATACCGAATACGTTTAAACTGGAAGTTTGCGACGGAGCTGTCATAAATGATCAAATCGCGGATCTTTTCCCTAAGAACGAAGCGTGGAATCTTGTTGAAATAAATGAACACCAGATATATGGTAACTGGATGATTGCCAGTGGTTCTTTCTTTTCAACTAAACAGCAAGCTGACAGATGGTGTATTCTGCCCGAATATAAAGTTTCATCTCCGGACGCATGTTTCATCTGGACCGGTGTTTCGATGGATGCTACATTCCCTGAAGATTATGAGGTGCTTGTTTCTGAAGAGGGTGATAATTTAGAAAGTTTTAATACGGTTGCTACGGTAAAGGGGGAAAACTCTACCATCAACCCTTCCACCCGCGGAATAGAACTGGGGGCATATGCCGGTAAGAACATTCATGTCGCATTCCGGCTACGAACCTTAGACGGTTATGTGCTTACGCTCGATAATCTGGGATTCTATGATGCTGATCCAAGTGGTATCACCGTAAAATCGATAGACGGTGTAGAAATTCGCGTAATAGATAATGAATTGATTGTGACCGGAATGGAAGTTGCGGGGATCAATTTGTTCAATGCATCCGGATCGGTTCTTTTAAACGGGCGCGAAAACCGATTGGATCTCACAGCCCTTCCTTCGGGAGTGTATCTTGTTGAGATAAAAGACTTCGCCGGTACCCGATTGATTCATCGGATAGTACGATAACGAATCTTAAAGTATAAAAAGACGGTTTTTACCGTCTTTTTTATTTTGGTACGGTATCTTCCTCTTTAAATCAGTAGTTTTGTTATTATCTTTGTGCTTCGATTTCGAATGAATTAATATACAACGCGATAAGATGGAAAAGAATTTCAAAAGAACACTCGTTACCACCGCATTACCCTATGCGAATGGTCCGGTGCACATCGGTCACCTGGCCGGGGTATATGTGCCGGCTGATATTTATACACGTTATCTTCGTCTGAAAGGGGAAGAGGTGATAATGATCGGGGGATCCGACGAGCACGGGGTGCCTATTACGATCAAGGCTAAGGCTGAGGGAATTACGCCTCAGGACGTAGTGGACCGTTACCATACGATTATCAAAGATTCGTTCGAAGAGTTCGGCATTACATTCGACGTGTATTCACGCACTTCTTCGGAAACACACCATAAAACAGCTTCCGACTTTTTCCGCAAGCTGTATGACAAGGGAGAATTTATCGAGAAAACTTCTGAGCAGTATTATGATGAGGACGCCAACCAATTCCTTGCCGACCGCTACATCACGGGTACTTGTCCGCATTGCGGCAACGAACGTGCGTATGGCGACCAGTGTGAGGCTTGCGGTACATCATTGAACGCTACCGACCTGATCAACCCGAAGTCGGCCATTACAGGCAACACGCCGGTATTGCGCGAAACCAAGCACTGGTACCTTCCACTCGACAAGCACGAACCGTTCTTGCGCGAATGGATCCTTGAAAACCACAAGGAATGGAAACCGAATGTGTACGGACAGTGCAAATCATGGTTGGATATGGGATTGCAGCCACGCGCGGTGAGCCGCGACTTGGATTGGGGCGTACCGGTGCCGGTTGAGGGTGCCGAAGGAAAAGTACTTTACGTATGGTTCGACGCGCCGATCGGTTATATTTCGAATACCATCGAATTGTTGCCTGACTCATGGGAACAGTGGTGGAAATCGGAAGATACCAAACTGGTTCACTTCATCGGAAAAGACAATATCGTATTCCATTGTATCGTATTCCCGGCGATGTTGAAGGCTGAGGGTAGCTATATCCTTCCTGAAAACGTACCGGCAAACGAATTCCTGAATCTGGAAGGAGACAAAATCTCTACTTCTCGTAACTGGGCGGTATGGTTGCACGAATACCTGAAAGAGTTTCCGGGCAAACAGGATGTGTTGCGTTATGTATTGACTGCCAATGCGCCTGAAACAAAAGACAACGACTTCACATGGAAAGACTTCCAGGCTCGCAACAACAACGAGTTGGTGGCTATCCTGGGTAACTTCGTAAACCGTGCGATGGTATTGACTCATAAATATTTCGAGGGTAAAGTACCGGCTGCGGGCGAATTGACCGACTACGACAAACAAACATTGGCCGACTTCGAAAATGTGAAGATCGAGGTTGAAAAATACTTGGATCAGTACCGTTTCCGCGATGCGTTGAAAGAGGCGATGAACCTTGCCCGTATCGGTAACAAGTACCTGGCGGACATGGAGCCTTGGAAACTGGCGAAAACAGATATGGAGCGTGTGGCTACCATCATGAATATATCGCTTCAGATCGTGGCGAACCTGGGTATCGCATTCGAACCGTTCTTGCCGTTCTCGGCGAAAAAAATGCGCGATTTCGTAGCGTTGGATCATTGTAACTGGGATGAGCTGGGCCGTATTACGTTGCTTGCCGAAGGTACGCAGCTTGCAGAGCCTTCATTGTTGTTCGAGAAAATCGAAGATGCAACCATCGAAGCGCAGGTACAGAAACTATTGGATACGAAAAAAGCGAACGAGCTGAAGGCTTACAAACCGGCTCCGGTAAAAGAGGATACTTCGTTCGACGACTTCATGAAGATGGATATCCGTGTGGGTACGGTGCTGGAGTGTGCCAAAGTGCCGAAAGCTGATAAATTGCTTCAGTTCAAGATCGATGACGGAATGGGCGGACGCACCATCGTGTCGGGTATCGCAAAATATTATAATCCGGAAGATCTGATCGGTAAGCAGGTTTGCTTTATCGCCAACTTCCCGCCGCGCAAACTGAAAGGAATCGAATCGCAGGGTATGATTCTTTCGGCAGAGGATGCGGATGGCCGATTGGTGGTGATCTCGCCGTCGGATCTTGTAAAATCGGGTGTATCGGTAGGATAACCGGGTTACGGATCAACTTATAAAAGGCAGTTATTCGGGTTTACTCCCCGGATAACTGCTTTTTTTATATATTTGAATAGAATTCGAATAAAACTGATACAGATGAAGAAGGTTGTTTTCATTGGGTTGGGATACATCGGCCTTCCAACCGCGGCCGTAGCGGCCAACCATGGTTACGAAGTGGTGGGAGTGGATGTGAATCCGATGGTGGTTGACACGATCAACCGGGGAGAAATCCATATTGTCGAACCCGATCTCGACCGGGTGGTGAAAGATGCGGTCGAGCACGGACACTTGCGCGCGGTAACACGTCCCGAAGAAGCGGATGCGTTTTTCGTAGTGGTGCCTACCCCTTTCAAACAAAACCACCGTGCCGACATAACCTATGTCGAGTCGGCTACCCGATCCGTGATTCCGTTTCTGAAAGCGGGCGACCTGTTCGTAATCGAATCCACTTCGCCGGTACTTACTACCGAGCGGATGGCTGAGATTATCTTCAAAGAGCGTCCCGAACTGAAAGATAAAATCTATATCGCGTATTGTCCGGAGCGCGTTCTGCCCGGCAATACCCTCTACGAGCTGGTACACAACGACCGTGTGATCGGCGGTATCAATCCCGAGTCGACCGAAAAGGCGATTGAGTTTTATTCGGCGTTTGTCAAGGGAACCTTGCATCGCACCAACGCCCGTACGGCGGAGATGTGCAAACTCACTGAGAATTCCTCGCGCGATTCGCAGATCGCTTTTGCCAACGAGCTGTCGATGATTTGCGACAAAGCAGGGGTGAACGTATGGGAGCTGATCGAGCTGGCCAACAAGCATCCGCGCGTAAACATCCTGCAGCCGGGTTGCGGTGTGGGCGGCCATTGCATCGCGGTGGATCCGTGGTTTATCGTGTCAGACTATCCCGAACAGGCGCAACTGATTAAGCGGGCGCGCGAAACCAACGATTATAAAGCCGACTGGTGTGCCAACCGTGTGCTCGAAGCGTGTCAGCAGTTTGTCGAAAAGAACGACCGCGAACCGGTGGTGGCCTGCATGGGGCTTGCCTTCAAACCGGATATCGACGACCTTCGTGAATCGCCGGCCAAATACATCGCGTCGCGCATCATATCCGAATCGAGAGCCGAAATCCGGGTGGTCGAACCTAATATCACCACGCATCCCAGCTTCAATCTGAGCGATTATCGCGAGGCGTACGCCAAAGCCGATATCGTGGTGTGGCTGGTGCGCCACAAACAATTCCCGCAACTGCCGCGCGATCCGGAAAAGATCGAACTCGATTTCTGCGGGGTAAGAAAATAAAAGAAGAGATACATGAAACCAAAAAAGATATTGCTGGTATTCGGCACGCGTCCCGAGGCGATCAAGATGGCGCCTCTCGTAAAAGCGTTGCAGGCGGATACCGATCATTTCGAAACCCGCGTATGTGTTACGGCTCAGCATCGGCAGATGCTCGACCAGGTGCTCGACGTGTTCGGCATCCGGCCCGAATACGACCTCAACATTATGGCGCCGGGACAGGATCTTTACGATATTACGGCGAAGGTGTTGCTCGGATTACGTGATGTACTCACCGATTTCGAGCCCGATACGGTGCTCGTTCACGGCGATACCACCACTTCGATGGCGGCGGCGATGGCTGCTTTCTACAAGCGCATCCAAGTGGGGCATGTGGAGGCGGGGTTGCGTACCTACGATTTGCTTTCGCCATGGCCCGAGGAGATGAACCGTCAGCTCACCGACCGCATCTGCAGCTACTATTTCGCTCCTACCGACCAGTCGCGCGACAATCTGCTGCGCGAGCAAGTGGCGCCCGAAAAGATATCCGTAACGGGCAATACGGTGATCGACGCACTGCTCATGGCGGAGCGTCTGATCAACGATACTCCCGGAAAGGCCGATGAGTTGCGTTCGATTCTAAAGGAGAAGGGGTACGAGGTAAACGGCCGCGACTATATCCTGGTGACGGGGCATCGTCGTGAAAACTTCGGCGAAGGGTTCCTGCATATCTGCCAGGCGATCCGCACGCTGGCCGATCAGCATCCGGAGATGGATATCGTTTATCCGGTACATCTCAATCCGAACGTACAGCAACCGGTATACGAGCTGCTTTCGGATCTGCCCAACGTGTATCTGATCTCTCCGCTCGATTACCTGCCCTTTATATTCGCGATGCAGCACAGCCGTATCATCCTGACCGACAGTGGCGGCGTACAAGAGGAAGCTCCTTCGCTGGGTAAACCGGTGTTGGTGATGCGCGATACGACCGAACGTCCCGAAGCGGTGGCGGCGGGAACCGTGCGACTGGTGGGTACCGACAGCGATCGGATCGTGGCTGCAGTCAATGAGCTGCTGCACGATGAAACGCTTTACCGCACCATGTCCGAAACCCACAATCCGTACGGCGACGGCAAGGCGTGCGAGCGGATACTGCAGGTGTTGCGTTAATCCTGTTTATTCAATACTTTGCGAAAAGCGGCCAGGTAGCGATCGGCTACCGTATCGAGGTTGATCTCTTCGCGGATAATACGTTGCGACTCTTTCCGCATCGCTTCGCATAAGGCGGGGGATGCGAAAAGGGTCGTTATTTTTTGTGCCAGGTCGGTCGCGTCGCCGTCGCGGAAGAAGAATCCGTTCTTTCCCTCCGTAACCAGGTCGCGCTCCGTCCCGTCGCACACCGAGCAGATTACCGGCATGCCGTAGGTCATGGCGTCGTTGATTGACAAACCGCCCATTCCCGCCAATACATACACACTCGATTCGTGCATATACGCTCCCAGCGTAAGCGGGTCGTACACGCTTCCGATAAACCGTACCTGCGATTCGAGCCCCGCTTCGCACGCTTGTCTGCGTAGGTTTTCCAGCTCCGGCCCGTCGCCCACCACTACCAGCTCGGCATCCGGAAATTGTTCCAATACCACCGGAAGTGCTTCGATCAATAAATCCACCCGTTTCCATTTTACCAATCGCCCGATATGCAGGATGCGGTGCGACGAAGGGGGCAGGATCGGTTCGTTTTGTAAAACCCGTTCCCGCTCGCTGAGCAGCGCTTCAGTATCGGTCGCGTTGTAGGTAACGTGTATCTGCTCCGGCTTCACGCCGTACGACGGAAGAATATCGTATGCCACCGACGCGTAGTTAAGGGTGGCTGCCGCTTTCGAATAGCAGTATTTGCGCACCCACATCGTAGCCAGCTGACGCATTCGGAAGGCGAGCCCCTTGCTGACGATGTTCATGTTCTCGTCAATCATCGGTTGGCGAGCGAAATAGTCGCCCACTTTTCCGAACGGAGGGGTCTGAAACGGTATTTCCCGTATCATCACCTTCGTGCCCGATTCGTCGATCGCCCTGCGCAAGTCGGGTTGAAAAAAGAGTTGCAGAAAATAGGGCCACCCCGTTACCAGGATATCCGGCTTTTCGGAACGTACGATGGCGGGGAGTTCGGCAAACGCCGGTTTACCGTACCAGCTTCTCTTTTCGGTAGCGGTCAGGCGGCGGTATGCACCGTTGTCGTCCACCATTTTCACCCCTTCGCCGATGGTTGCGTTTCCTTTGGCAGGCGTTACCGTAACGATCTGCGCCCCTTTGGCTTGTTGTTTGCGCAGCAGGGCATCCAGATAATGGGGTACACCGCCGAATGTATAGAGTACTTTCATGAGCTGAGTAGAATAGAATTGATTAATTACGGGATGAATCGAATAAACGGCTGAAACACCCTTTCAGTCGGTCGGTGCGATGCCCTTCCGCATACTCCGAGAAACGGGATGCGGCAATCGCTTCCCCCTTGCATAACTTTTCGATAGCGGCTACGCAAGCCGACTCATCGCCCGACGGAATACTGATTCCCGTTTGATGCTCCTCTACCCGTCGGCGCATGCAGACGCCGCTTCCCACCACCACCGGTTTGCAAAATGCAGCCGCTTTTGTAAGCAGGTTGCTGCTGCCGGTAAAGTTGGTATATACGGCGAAAATCAGATCGCTCTCCGCTACCAGGGCATTAAAGCAAGCCTCGTCCGGAATCCTTTCGAGCGAAAACAGCGTGTTCGGATGCGCTTTTTCAAAATCGGTTATCTTTTGCAGCTGGGCAGGCGATAAAGAGGGCTTCCCGGCAATCAGAAAGAAATATTCGTTTTGCGGCAACCCTTCGCAGCTTCTCAAAAACAGATCCACCCCTTTTCGCGGATGAATAGAGCCCAGCAGGGCGACGATTTTACGTCCGGTCGCCTTTTCCCGGATGCGCTTCAGTAAATCGTAATCAGAGTTAGGGGCGCTCAGATCGGCAAAATCGGGAAATACGGTCACGTTGCTCTGAAAAGGGAGCAACTCATCCACAGAGTATTCATTGAGTACCCCCATGCCGGTGCAGTTCTTACTTCTGAGCGAACGGCGTACGTCCGGAAGGTAACTCTTATAGGGGGGGAGCATCGACTGAACCAGCAGCCCGCTCCAGCGTATCGGCAATAAAAGGTTGAGCAACCACATCGGGGTAAGCGTCGGAAGCATATCGTCGAGACAGGCGAAAAACACCCGGTCGGGCTTAAACTGCTTTATCTTTTGGCGCAACAGGTATAAATTATACAACTGTACACCCGCGTTGCGCAATACCGTTAGTTTTTTCCGTATCGGCTGATGTTGCGGCAACGCTTTAAGCGCGAGGTGGGGGATAGCCGAAAACCGAACCTCCCGGGGCAAGCCCTCGCCGTCGGGGGCGATCAGTACCACCTCGTTGCCGCTTTCGAGCAGCGTACGGGCGAACTGTTTGTAGTAGGTTTCGCGGTGACCGCTTACCGCACAATCTATAATAGCTATTCTCATTTATATATAATCAAGTCGTTACATTCGCTGCCGTTCCTCTTTCTCGCGAATGATTCGAAGGTAAATATCTTTCAGCGCGGGGCCGGCAAGCGAAAAGTCGAAATGCTCCGCAATATACCGGCTGATCTCTTTCCGGTCGAACCGTTCATAGGTGTCGTATAACTCTCTGAGTTTCTGCGATAGTGCCGCCGTATCGCCCGGTTCTATCAGAAATCCCGATTCGGGGGTGATGATATCTTCGGGGCCGCCGCATACCGTTCCTATGGCGGGCATTCCGGTAGCCATCGCCTCAATGAATACGATGCCGAATGTCTCGCCATACGAAGCGAGTGCGAACGCGTCGCATTCGCGTAGTTTTTCCGAAAGCGCCTCGCGCGACAGGTTGCCCATCAGCGTGATCCGGTCGCTCATTCCGTAAGTGTGGATGAGCGATTGCAAACGCTCCTTTTCCGCTCCGTCGCCTGCTATCTCCAGTGTAACCTGGGGTGTGTCGGCGAATGTCTGTGCAAACGCACCGATCAGATCGGCAAACCCTTTGCGGGGAGTCAGATTGCCTACGCTGATAAAACGGAAAGCCTGCTCCTTTTGGGCAACGTGCGTGCCGGGGCGGAAAGTGGAGGTATCCACGAAGTTGGGCAATACCGCTATTTTGGATGGGTCGGCGCAATATTTTTTCAGGTTGCCCGCCAGCATCGATCCCACGCAGAGTACCGCCGAAGCTCCGCTGTACGCTTTTCGGAGTATCGCCGCCTGGCTTTCGGAAACCGAAGCGCCGTTAATCGACGACGCATGTTCGGTTACGATATAGTCGATGCCGTAGATTCGTTTGATACGGGCCGCCGCATATCCCGCCCATTGCCCGAAATGGGCATGAATCAGGTCGGGCTTGCCGTAACGCCGGATATAGTTCTTTACAAGTTGTTGGGTAAGCAGACACCAGATCAGTCCCCCCGCTTTCGTTGAAAGTTTGGGGTTCCAGGCATGCATTCGGTGAATCGTAAACAGGTCGTTCTTTTCCGTAGAGATCTGAAAATGGCTCTCTTTGCAAAACCGCCGCCACGAAAGCCGGTTGAGCGGTCTTTGCTCGGTAAAAGCGAGTCCCGTACGGCAGCCGCTGCGGGCTATCTGGGTAGCCTGTTCATAAAACATATATCCCCGATGCGGTGATGAATCCTTTTCGGGATAATACATCGGTAAAATCAGAATATGAGGAGCGCCCTTCATGGTTTTTTCTTTTTGATTTTCTTTACGATACGCATCACTTCCTCACCCATTTCGAGCCGGAACAAGAGGATGCCGGCGCCATAGATGAGCGCGCCCGCCACCATCTGCACAGCCATGGTGAGGTACTCGTTCCAGTGTAATAATTTCAGGCTCCATACGGAGGCGCCCATTATTCCCGCAAGAAGGAAGTAGGGGGCTATCGAGAGGAAGAAGCGACCGAACCGATACGAGATTACCTTACAGGCAAAATAGCCTCCCAGCAGCATTCCCGCCAGCGAATAAAGCACCCACCCGAAGGCCAGCCCGTTTACGCCCCAATGAAATGTGCCTGCCACGGCTAGGATCAGAAACACTTTGCGTGCCATCTCCACCCGCAGGTAGGTGCGCGATTTTCCTTTCGCCACCAGTAATTCGTTGAATATAAAAGAGAATACCGTAAAAAATCCCGAAAGGAGCAAGATGCGGAAGATGCTTACCGACGGAAGCCATTTTTCGCCGATCAGTCCGATCAGCAACGGTTCGGAAACCACCAACAGCCCGAACAGAATCGGGAAAAGGATAAACGCGATGCTCTTGTTGGTTTTCTGCAATACCCGTCCCAGCCGTTCGTTGTCTGAATTCACATTCGCAAATACCGGCAACGCCACCGTGCGGAACGTATTTGAAATCAGCGTGCTCGGAATGTCGTTGAACTTGCTCGCCTGCTGATAATATCCCAGCTCCACTTTATTGAAGAACTTACCGATAATCACCGAATAAATATTGTTGAAAACTACGTTGATAACTCCCGATAGCAACATTTTCGAACTAAACGAAAACGCTTCTTTGAGCGGTTCGAGTTTGAATCCCCACGACGGGCGCCATGAATTGAATCCCCACAGCAACAGGCTTTTAAAAAGCGAAAGCAATACGGTTTGCGCAACCAGCGCCCATACGCCGTATCCTTTGACGGCCATCCCCACCGCGATGCCCGACGAAAGCAGCAGTGCCGTAAAATTAATCTTCGCCAGCTGGTTGAAACGGAGCGATTTGGTTAGCAGGGTATTCTGTATGAGGTTGAACGCGTTGAACAGGATGGTCAGAAACAGTACCCGCGACAATAGGATCAGTTGCGGTTCCTCATAAAAACGGGCGATAAGGGGCGCCGAGAAGTAGAGCAACCCGTAGAGCGTGATGCTGACGAATACGTTGAAATAGAAAATCGCGTTGATATCGTCGCGCGTGGCATCTTGTTTTTTCACCAGCGCGCTTCCGAATCCGCTGTCGAGCAATACGTTCGACAAGGCGATGAAGATGGCCAGCATCCCGGTGAGTCCGTAATCGGCTTGCGTAAGGATACGCGCCAACACCACCCCCGATATGAGATAGACGATTTGCTGTCCGAACTTATCGACAAAGCTCCAGGCTAACGCCTTAACGGTTTTATGTTTGAGGTTGTCTGTGGTCATATCTTTTTTCGGGAACGAATGCTAAGTTTTCCGAAAGTTACTACTTTTACTTTAACATTCGAAATCTTATCCAAATGCAATGATATGCCGATAAAAGTTCTGCTGATTAATACCAACGATAGCAACGGAGGTGCGGCCATCGCGTGCCGCCGCCTGATGGACGCGCTCAGTAAGGAGGGGGTCGACGTGAAGATGCTGGTGCTCGACAAAGTGACCGGCGATGCCCGCATCACTCCCCTGGTATCCACCTTTGCGGGACGGATGCGCCGGCGGGTTGCCTTTCTGGGCGAGCGGTTGCAGATTTTTTTGCAAAATCGGTTTTCGCGCGCCCGCCTCTTTACCGTATCTACAGCTTCGCTCGGATTCGATATTTCCGATCATCCGTTGGTACGCGAGGCGGATGTGATTCATTTGCACTGGGTTAATCACGGATTTTTGTCGCTCAGCGGTATCGACCGCTTGCTCCGTTTGGGCAAACCGGTGGTGTGGACCATGCATGACTTGTGGGAAGCTACCGGCATTTGCCATTATCCGGGCAATTGCCGCCGCTTTACGGAGGCGTGCGGTGCGTGTCCGCTGCTTGATTCCACCCGTCCCGACGATCTTTCGGCGCGGGTATTGAAACACAAGCGCCGCATTATTCCGCAGGCGCAGATCCGCTTCGTGGGGTGCAGCGAGTGGCTCACCGGGCAGGCGCGCCAAAGCGTCCTGGCCCTGGGCAACAGCTATCATACCATCCCCAACCCGATCGATCTGAACCGGTTCGCGCCGGGCAGCCGCGAGGAAGCGCGCCGTTTGCTGGGATTGCCGATCGATAAGAAACTAATTCTTTTCGGTGCGGCAAATGCCGCCGACAAACGCAAGGGGATCGACTACCTTACCGAGGCGACCCTTCTGCTGGCGAATCGTGCCGACGAAATCGAACTGGTGATGTGTGGCAAATTCAAGCAACCCGCCGACAACCGATTCGGTCTGAAAGTGCATGAAATGGGATTCATCTCCGATCCCGGAAAAATGATCACCCTTTATCGCGCCGCCGATCTGTTCGTAACCCCTTCGCTCGAAGATAACCTCCCCAATATGATTATGGAGGCGATGGCTTGCGGCATACCGTGTGTGGGATTCGCTACGGGAGGGATTCCCGAAATGATAACCCACCGCCTTAACGGCTATCTGGCGCAATATTGTAATGCCGCCGATCTTGCCGAAGGGATCGTGCAGGTATTGCAGATGCCCGAAGCGGGAGCCGAAGCACGCCGTTTTGCGGAAACTCATTATGCGCCCCATGTAGTGGCCCGGCGATATCTCTCAGTTTATAACGACCTGCCGGAGCAGGATTAATCTCTTTTTTATGCAACGACAACCCCGTTTCTCAATTATAACCATCACATACAACGCCGAAAAAACGTTAGAGCCCACAATCCGAAGCATCCTCGAACAGGATTATCCCAATATCGAATACATCATCATCGATGGTGCGTCGAAAGATGGTACGCTCAAGCTGATCGACCGTTTCCGCGACCGGATTGCGAAGGTGGTGTCTGAACCCGACAAGGGATTGTACGACGCCATGAACAAGGGGCTGCAACATGCCACCGGCGACTACGTTTGGTTTATCAATGCGGGCGACGCCCTTCACTCTCCTTTTACGGTGCGCCGCATTACGGAAAAGATCGGCGACACGATGCCCGACATCATTTACGGCGAAACGGCGCTTGTCAATCAGGAGCGCACGTTTATCGGCATGCGCAGGCTGAAGGCTCCGGCCAAACTTACCTATAAGAGTTTCCGCCACGGGATGCTGGTGTGCCATCAGTCGTTTATCGCCAAACGCGCCCTGGCCGAACCTTACGATCTGAAATACCGCTTCTCGGCCGACTTCGATTGGTGCGTGCGCTGTATGAAGAAGGCTTCGGTATTGTATAACTCAAAACTGATTCTGACCGATTACCTGAGCGAGGGGCTTACTACCGCCAACCGGAAAGCTTCGCTCAAGGAGCGATTCGCCATCATGCGCAAGTACTATGGGCTTCCCACCGTTACCGCGATGCACGCCTGGTTCTTATTACGCGCCCTCATCAGTAAACTGCAAGGTGAAACGCATTAATCTCGTTCCTCTTTAAATATTCGTTCGCGAATAACGCGATGTTCGTCCGCGAGCAACGCAAACGCCGCCCGCGAAGAACCTGAAAAATTGCCCGTGGGCGGTAGTCAGATTCTTCACGGGCGGCGTTTGTGTCCGTCGCGGGCGGCAGTCGGGTTGCTCCCGAACTATTAGCCGTTGCGTAGTGAATAAAAAGTTTTGAAGGATTGAGTCGAATGATCTGTAAGTTTAATTCAAATCAGTTTCACTGCTCCCTTTTTTCTTTAGCGTAAAGCCGGTGACATTCGCACCGATAGCAAGTACTCCTCCGAAAATAATCACGCCGAGCGCGATGTAAGAGATCATATCCGTAATGCTGATCGATGCGGGACGGAAGGTCATCACCACTTCGTGTGTGCCGGCCGGGATTACCATCGCACGCAGAATATAATCGGCACGGACGATTTCGGCCGGTTTGCCGTCGATCGTTGCGCTCCATCCCGGGTAATACACCTCCGAAAACAGGGCTAATCCCTCTTTCGGATTATTGGTGGTATAGGTCAGCTCGTTGGGAGCGTATTTGGTCAGGCGGATCGTAGCGGCAGAATCGGCAGGCTGCAGGTTGATTGCGCCCAGCTGTTTTTCGAACCGTTTGTCGATGATTGCCGTATGCGCCGGATTGACGGTGTTGAGCGCGTCGATCTCTTCATCGGGGGTGTTTACCCAATCGATTCGGTCGACGAACCATGCGTTTCCGAGTGCCTCCGTATTGAGCTGCGCTTGCGGCTGTCCGTTTTCACCCCGTACGATATAGTATTTGCCGTTGAGCATATTCACCACGTTGGGGTTGATGTTGCCGCTCAGATGGCGGTCGATGATATCCTGGTAGCGTTGCAGTTTGGCAGCGTGGTATCCGCCGATCGACTTATGATAATAAGAGGTAGCGGCGTCGTTGAACGTGTTGGTTGAAAGGTTGAGCACGCGGTAGTGGATATCCTTGTCCTGCAGGATCTGTTTGTCTGCTTCCGACATCGGGAACGGATTTGACAGCTGGCGTTTCGGCACAAAGTTGGATGCGTTGAGGTAGCGTTTATCTACCGACCACATATCGCCCAGCGTCAGTACGCCCAGTAAAAGGATGGTCAGACCCGCTTTCAGCTTCTGTTTGCCATACAGGTACAGGATGGCGGCTCCGATCAGAATGATGATCACCGTGCGCCATGCGTCTGCCGTGAATACGGCTTCGCGTCCCTGCATCAGGTTGTTGAGCAGATCCATCATCTGAGGTTGCTGTTGCGCCTGCGGAAGGTAAGCAGCTGCTTCCTGTTCGCTCATGAAAGAGAAGAACGTAGTGGGGAACAGTGCGAACAACAGTGCCACGCCGGCGGTAAGTCCGAGCGAGATATAGAAATCGCGCGCTTGGGTTTTCAGGATCGACGGTTCTTCGATGATCTTTTTAAGGGCCAGGATAGCCAGCACCGGAATACAGAATTCGGCTACCACCAGTAAAGAAGATACCGCGCGGAATTTATTGTACATCGGGATATAATCGATGAACAGGTCGGTAAGTACCATGAAGTTCTTACCCCATGCAAGCAGGATGGTAAGCACCGTAACGGCCAGCAACGACCATTTGATCCATCCTTTTACGATGAAAAGTCCCAGTACGAACAGGAACAGCACGAACGCACCCACATATACGGGGCCCGAGGTGAACGGCTGGTCGCCCCAGTATTGGTTGAACTGGGCGAAGTATTCGCGGTATTGCGGCTGGGCTACCTTCATGGCCTCTTTGCTTTGGCTCAGCGCTCCGGTTGCTCCCCCTTTTACGTTCGGGATAAGGAGTGAAAAGGTTTCCCCTTTTCCGTAACTCCATTGGGTGATGTATTCTTTTTCAAGGCCGTCGTTGTTTGCGGCCGGGTTGCCGTTTGTTTTTGAAACCAGTTCGCTTCCGCCGCGCATGGTTTGTTTGCTGTATTCGTATGTGTGATACAGATTCGACAGATTCACGCACACCGCAAGGATACCGGCGATTACCAGCGCGCCCGACGCTTTGAAGAATTCGGGTAAGCGGTGGTTTTTATATTTGTCGATGAAGATACCGATTACGAGCGCGAGAATGACGAACAGGAAATAGTAAGTCATCTGCACATGGTTGGAGTACACCTGCAATGCGGCGAAAAGGGCGGTCATTGCCGCACCGGCTATGTATTTTCCGCGGTAAGCAAGCAGTATCCCCGCAATGGTTGGGGGAATATAGGCCAATGTGACGAATTTCCAGATATGCCCCGCTTCGATGATGATGAAGAAATAAGAAGAGAAGGCGTACATGATGGCACCCAGTACGGCGAGATCTTTGCGGACGCGCAGGGTGATCATCAGTATGAAAAAGCCGAGCATCATGATGAAGATGAGTCCGGCAGGCGAGGGCAGATACAAGCGGTAGAGGTCGCTGATCATTCCCAACATGGGGCGTACGCCGTAGCTCGGCGCAGTCTGATAGGTGGGCATGCCACTGAATAGGGAGTTGGTCCAGCGGGTTTGTTCGCCGGTCGCTTCCTGATATATTTTCGCCTCATGTCCGACTGCGATACCCTGTTGCGTATCACCCTGAAACAATACTTTCCCCTCTAAAAGTTCGGGTGTGAAATAGGCGACGGAAATTGCCGCAAAAATTAGCAGGCATGCCAGATATGGCAGAATTGTTTTGAAGTTGAGTTTTGTCATAATATTCACCTTAATAGGGGTAAAGATAATGAAAATACTTTAAGGTCTTTAAGGTCATTAATGACCTTGAAGACCTTAAAGAAAAAAAGCCGCCTCCCTTTCGGGAAGCGGCTTTTTAAATATATTCTGTGAAACCGGATTATTTAACCCAGTTAGCAACGTTGTATTTTGCGAACTCGATATCTGTAAGAGCAAGCTGTGCCATTGCAGGATCAAGTTTAACAGATTCTTTCAAGTTAGAAGAAACCATGTTTTCGTTGTTTGTGCGAGCACCAACTACTGCCATTAGGTAGTAAGTAAGAGCGTCTTTGTTTGCGATAGCAGCCAATGTGTTTTTAGCTGAGTTGTAATCGCCAGCGCAGATCTGAGCAACAGCAGCGTTGTTAGATTTAGTATCGCCGAATGCCATAACCGCTTTCTGGTAGTCACCCTGTTCAGTGTAAAGAGTACCAAGAGCAGCAGGAAGTTCAGGAACACCTGCAGCTTTACCGAATGACTGCTGAGCTTTTGCAAATTCAGAGTTGTACATGTCGATCAAACCTTGGTTCATAGCAACTTCAGCAGAAGAAGGATTAACCTGAGCAGCTTTGTTGAACATAGCAGTAGCGTCGTTTACTTTACCTTCAGCGAAGTAAATTACACCCATGTTGTTGTAAGCACGGTAATCGCTAGGGAAGATTTCAGTAGCTTTTTTGTAGATAGCCAATTTCTCAGCGTTTGTTTTAGCCAATGTAGCAGCGTAAAGCAATTCTTCTACAGTAAGCGCTTTTGGATCGTTAGCAGCAAGAGCAGCGATCTCTTCGTCAGATTTACCGATTGTTTCGATAGATGCAGTTACTTTAGAGTAACGCAACTGAGGAAGGATTTCTTCAGCCAGCTGAGTGAAAGCAGCAGAAAGGTTTTTGATTTCTTTTTCTCTTTCAGCAGGATCGTTGTACATAGAAAGAACGCGAAGGATCAATTCTTTGTCCTGGATGTTTGATTTTTCAACCAATTCTTTGAAACCAGCCCAGTCTTCAGGAGTGAATTCAGCAGTGATGTCGCTCAATAGTTTGTCTTTTTTCAAAGTACGCTCCATGTATTTCACTGTGTTTTTCTCACGAGCTTCAGCAAGGTTTGTATTCAATTCCAAAGCACCGTCAGGAGAAGCTGTACCAGAGATGTTAACACCTGCAAGACGTTGGTTTTCTGCAGCGTTAGCGTCTTTCATTTTAGCTTTTACTTCGTTCATCTCAGCTGAGTTCAACTGATTGTTGCGAAGGTTAGACTGCTGGATAAGGAAAAGGATTTTAGCAACATAGTTGTCAGTGATGATGCGCTGGAATTTATCCGGAGCGATCGCTGCGTTTACGTCTTCAGCAGAAGCCAAAGCAGAAGTAGCAACTACACCGTCAGCCACTTTAACACGTGGAAGTGTGTAAGTTTTTTTACCACGTTTTACAGAGAAGTTAAGGAACAACTCTGATTTACGCATTTCAGGAATAAATTTGAAAGAAGTCTTCATTGTGATGTTTCCACCCATTTTGTAAGAGATAGTCTGGTCGTTGCCAGTTACTTTCTCACCCTGATAGATGAAAGGAGTACCTACTGCTTCACCTCCTGCGTAAACCAATACCGGAGTAACGGTTACCACAGATTTTTTTTCGAAGTATTTTTCAGGGAATGTTCCGTTGATTGTTGCCGGAACCTGTCCGCCAACAGCTACAAGCGGCTGAGGTGTAACAGTGAAATAATTAGCATTCAATTCGCCCATTTTCTTGCTACAAGAAGTAAAGGCAAGAACAACTGCCATAAGTAATGGCAAATAAAGCTTTCTGTTCATACTGAGTTTATTAATTGGTTATAATTCTCTTATTTGCCGACAAAAATAACAATATATTTCTAATAACTAATTTTTTTATGTAAAAAGGTGATGTCAGAAAGTTCTATATGTGAAAATAATGTATTTTTTATTATTTATTACGGGGATGATGCAGCAAAATCTCCTCCCGAAGGAATTGACGGTCGAGATGCGTGTAGATTTCAGTGGTGGTAATCTTCTCATGTCCCAGCATTAACTGGATAGCGCGCAGGTTGGCTCCCCCCTCGAGCAGATGGGTGGCGAAGGAGTGACGGAATGTATGGGGGCTGACCTGTTTGCGGATGCCGGCCTCTTCGCAATACCGGCGGATGATATGAAAGATCATCACCCGCGACAGGGAGGTGCCCAGGCGGTTGATGAAAAGAAAATCGCTGTATCCTTTTTTGATAAACTGCAGGTTGCGGTGATACATGTAAAGTTCGATTTCATGTAGCGCCGATGCGGCGATGGGTACGATACGTTGTTTGTCGCCTTTCCCTTTCACCACAATATATCCCTCTTCTTTGTAAATATTGGATATGCACAGGTTTGTGAGCTCGGAAACGCGGATGCCGCAACTATAAAGCGTTTCGAGGATGGCGCGGTTGCGTTGCCCTTCGGGGGTGGAGACGTCGATGCATTGCATGATTTGGTTAATTTCGTCCACGCTTAAGACCTCGGGCAATTTTAATCCGATTTTCGGACCTTCGATCAGGTCGGTGGGATTCGTTTCGATGAATCCGTCGAGCATCAGAAATTTATAAAAAGATTTAATGCCGGAGAGGATGCGTGCCTGCGAACGGGGGCCGATTCCCAGCTCGTGGAGCTGGCACATGAAATCGATCATATCTGCTCCTGTAAGTGCTGTAAGCGACTTTTGAGCATTGTCTGCAAACATTTTCAGCTTGGTGACATCGGCGATATAAGCCTCGATAGAATTTGCTAAAAGATTTTTCTCAAACTTAAGATAGGTATAATATTTCTTTATATAACGCTCTTCTTGGGTGTTGGCTTGTTTTTTGATATCCATTTTCGAAATATTTTGACTACCTTTGCGCATTCTGTTGCAGCAAGGTATATGCAAAGATAATCAAGAAGATTAATCGCGAATCTTTAGTAAACAAATAGATTATATGAACATCCTGATAGTAAACGGACCCAACCTGAACTTGTTGGGAAAGCGGGAACGATCAATTTACGGAGAAACTCCTTTCGAAGAATATCTGAAGGAACTAAAAGCGCTATATTCACAGATAAACCTCGTTTATTATCAGTCGAACATCGAGGGCGAGCTGATTGATAAAATCCAGGAATACGGTTTTACGTTTGACGGAATCGTTTTAAACGCAGGCGCTTACACGCATACTTCCCTTGCTTTAGCAGATGCCATCCGGGCAATAACCACTCCCGTAGTGGAAGTTCATATATCCAATGTACATAAAAGAGAATCTTACCGTCATCACTCAATGATCGCGTCGGCATGTAAAGGTGTCATTGCGGGATTCGGACTTGGCTCCTATCGTTTGGCGATAGAATCTTTTATGATTTCAGATTAAACAGAAGCCCTTGTGCAACTGTTATTTATATAATGAGGTATTAAAACAGATATTACTATATATTATTAGATTTGTATGTCAAAGCACACTAAAATTGTAGCGACAGTTTCAGACTTGCGTTGTGAGGTTGAATTTATCCGCGCATTGTTTGAAAATGGTATGAATGTGGTTCGTATGAACTCGGCTCACCTGAATGAAGAAGGATTTAACAGAATTATTAATAACGTACGTGCGGTATCCAACAAAATTCCGATTTTGATGGATACGAAAGGTCCGGAATTAAGAACTACCGCTATCGAAAACGAAGGCCGTATTAATTTCGTAACCGGCGATATCGTTAAGTTTGTTGGAAATCCTGATGTTCTGACTACAAGAGAGCAGATCGCAATCAACTATCCTGACTTCGTGAAAGACCTTTCAGTAGGGGGATATATCCTGATTGACGATGGCGAGATTGAATTCAAGGTTACAGAAAAAACACCGGAATATCTGGTAGCAGTAGCTGAAAACAACGGGGAGTTGGGCGCACGTAAGAGCGTAAACGTTCCGGGTGTACGTATCAGCCTGCCATCATTGACTGAAAAGGATAAAAGAAATATCCTGCACGGTATTAAAATGAACATTGACTTCATTGCTCACTCATTTGTTCGTTCAAAACAAGATATCCTGGATATTCAGGAGATTCTGGACGCTCATAACAGCAAAATCAAAATCATCGCTAAAATCGAAAACCAGGAAGGTGTAGATAATATCGACGAGATTATTGAAGCTGCTTATGGTGTAATGGTTGCCCGTGGTGACCTGGGTATTGAAGTACCACAGGAAAAAATTCCGGGAATCCAGCGCATTTTGATCAAAAAATGTGTTCAGGCGAAAAAACCGGTAATCGTAGCGACTCAGATGTTGCACTCGATGATCAAAAACCCTCGTCCGACACGTGCCGAAGTAACGGATATTGCAAACGCAATCTATTACCGTACCGACGCTTTGATGCTTTCTGGTGAAACAGCCTACGGAAAATACCCTGTTGAAGCGGTAGCAACGATGGCGAAAGTAGCTGAAGAGGCTGAAAAAACGAAACTTTCTGAAAACGATATCCGCGTGCCAATGAGCTCGGAAGAGATCGACGTAACTGCATTCCTTTCAAAACAGGCTGTTAAGGCTGAAAACAAACTGGATGTGAAAGCGGTTATCACCGATAGCTTCACAGGCCGTACGGCTCGTAACATCGCCGCTTACCGTGGTAAAGCTCCGGTATACGCTTTGTGTTACAATGAAAAAGTAATGCGTGAGCTTGCTCTTTCTTACGGGGTATTCCCATTGTATCAGGAAGAGAAACGCACAACTCGCGAATACTTGTTCGTAGGTTTGACAAGATTGATCAACAAAGGCTTAATCGCTTCTGCTGATATGATCGCTTACCTTGGCGGAAGCTATGGTGAAGGTGGCGGAACTACATTCCTTGAAATCAACAAGGTTGAGAAAGTGATGACAGAGTTCGATAAATACGTTTTGCCGAACCTGGAAGAAAACTGCTAAGGAATGACGGATCTTCTGGAGCAGTACGTTCTCAGTCATATTGATGAAGAGGGGGAGTATTTGCAACGGGTAAACCGGGATACGCATGTGAAGGTGTTGAAGCCCCGCATGTGTTCGGGACATTTACAGGGTAGAATTCTGAAAATGATCTGTCAGCTCGTGCAACCCCGCTATATTCTTGAGTTGGGTACATTTACCGGTTATTCAGCGCTGTGTATGGCTGAATCGCTTGAGAATGATCCGTTGGCTGAGCTTCACACAATTGATATTGATGATGAAATGGAAGAGTTTACCTCTTCCATTTTTCAGAATTCCCGTTTTGCCGATAAGATTCATTTTCATATCGGCGATGCACTACAGGTGATTCCGACGATTGATCGGGTATTCGATGTGGTGTTTATCGACGCGAATAAGCGGATTTATAGCGAATACTATGATCTGATATTCGATAAGGTACGCAAGGGAGGTCTGATTATCGCAGATAACACGCTATGGGACGGAAAGGTGGTTCAGGACCCTCTTCCGAAAGATGCCCAAAGCGTAGGAATCCTGAATTTTAATGATAAGATCGCTTCCGATGATCGGGTGGAGAAGGTGATTCTTCCTATTCGTGACGGAATGACGCTTATCAGAAAGAAATAATTTGAGTCGGCGGGTTGTGAATTTCAAAGTCATTTTTGTAATTTGCAACTCGCTTTGGCTTATAAAAAAATTGATATATGGAAACAACAAGACAGAGTAAGATAGGTCGTTTGTTACAGAAAGAATTGAGTGAAATCTTTCGTAATCAGACGACAATGATGCCCGGTGTATTGGTGTCGGTAAGCGCTGTGCGCGTAAGCCCGGACCTGGGTGTAGCAAAGGTTTATTTAAGTATTTTCCCTTCGGAAAAAGCGAACGAGTTGCTTGAGAATATTCGTGCGAATGCTAAGAATATCCGTCATGAAGTGGCTCAGATCGTACGCTTCCAGTTGCGTAAAATGCCGGAACTGGCGTTCTACATCGACGACTCACTGGATTATATTGAAAAAATCGATTCTTTATTGAAATAACCCCGTTATGCTTTCACACGTATGAATCTGCCCTTTTTATTGGCGAAACGCTATCTGGTAGGAAAAAAATCACATAATGCGATCAATATCATTTCATGGATATCGGTAGGTGGTGTCGCCGTTATAACAATGGCGTTGATTTGTACGTTGTCGGTTTATAACGGATTTCAGGATCTGATATCAACGCTTTATTCTTCGTTTGATCCGGAGTTGAAAATCGAGCCGGTGCGTGGAAAAACCTTCCGGGCAACCGACTCTTTGTTTTCTGAAATACGGAAAATGCCGGAGGTGAAGGTGCTTGGTGAGGTGCTTGAAGATCAAGTGTTGATCGGGTATGGCGACAGGCAGATTCCGGCTCTTTTAAAAGGGGTGGAGAATGATTTTCGCGACCTTACTTCGATCGCCGAAATTATTCTGAACGGGCAGTTTATGCTGACCGACAGTGTGGTTGATTATGCCACGGTTGGGGTAGGCCTCGCCTCTCAGTTGGGAGTAAATGCCGGGTTTGTCAGACCGCTGGATATTTATGTGCCCCGACGGACGGGAAAGGTGAATATGTCGAATCCGATGGACTCGTTTAATGGAGGCCAGTTATTCGTAGGGGGAGTTTTTGCGGTAAATCAGGCTCAATACGATGATCAGGTATTGATTGCTCCGATTGAATTTGCCCGCGATCTTTTCGAAAGCGAAGGATTGGTCAGTGCGGTTGAGCTGAAGCTGTCGGAGGGTGCGAATACGGCAAGTGTGCAGAAAAAAATTCAATCTTTGTTAGGTTCTGACTTTCGGGTGCGCAACCGGATGGAGCAACAGGAGGAGTCGTTCAGAATCATGCAGATTGAAAAATGGATGACGTTTCTGATGCTCTCTTTTATTCTGATGATCGCTTCCTTTAATGTGATCGGATCGTTGTCGATGCTTATCGTCGATAAGAAAGAGGACATCATTACATTAAGAAATCTGGGTGCCGACTATTCGTTGATACGAAAGGTGTTTATATTGGAAGGGTGTCTGATTGCAGGTACGGGCGCGTTGGCCGGAATTATTCTGGGTAGCGTCTTGTGCTGGGTGCAGGAATATTTCGGAGTGCTTCGGTTAGGGAGTGGTGGCGGAATGTTTATCGTGGACGCTTATCCGGTGAAACAGCTGTTTTCGGACAGTGTATGGGTGGTATTGGTGGTGGCGTTGCTCGGATTGCTTGCCGCAATTTATCCGGCGTACACCATGATAAAGCGGTATCGCCGATCGGCAGACTCTTTATAATAAAAACAACAGATCCCGGATTTGAATATGATTTTCAAATCCGGGATCTGTTGTTTTAGATGTATTTGTCGCCAAACTTAACTTTTGCATCCGTTACGAATTGACGGATACGTTGCTCTTCCTCTTTTTTGCAGATCAGCAGTACGTTTTCGTCTTCGGCAATGATGTAGTCTTCCATTCCCTGAATGACAACCAGATGTTCAGTTGAGAGAGAGATCAGGTTGTTTTTACTGTCGTAGGCCAGTGTTTTTGACTTGAGGCTTACGTTGTTGTTTTCATCTTTATCAGAGAGCTCGTATAACGCTCCCCAAGTGCCAAGGTCTGACCATCCGAAGTTGGCGGCCAGCACAAATACGTTTGCAGCCTTCTCCATGATTCCGAAATCGATTGAGATGTTCGGACATGCCGGGAAGTTAGTCTGAATAAATTCTTTTTCGGCCGGTGTATTATAAATGTGTTCTGCGTTTTCAAACTTCGACGCGATATCGGGCTGATGTTGGGTAAACGCACTCAGGATAGCATTGACATTCCAGATGAATATTCCTGAATTCCACAGAAACTCACCGCTTTCAACAAAAACCTTCGCCAGTTCGGCATTCGGTTTTTCGGTAAAGGTTTTTACCTTTACGAATCCATCCACCTGTTCGCTGTCTGTCTGAATGTAGCCGTATCCGGTTTCCGGACGGTTTGGAGTAATACCCAGTGTAAGCAATACCTCATGCTCTTTAGCAAAGCCGAGCGCTTTCAGAATGGTTTGTCTGAATTCGTTTTCGTTGATGATAAGATGATCTGCCGGCGAAACGACGATATTGGCTTCCGGGTTGATGGCGCGGATATGATGAGAAGCCCACGCGATACACGGAGCGGTATTGCGGCGTTGGGGTTCAAGCAATATCTGGCTTTCGTCGAGCATTGGCAGTTGCTCCCGAATCAATTCGGAATAGGTTTCGTTTGTAACAATGAATATATTTTCGGTTGGGATGATTTCATTAAATCGATTAAAGGTCATTTGCAATAATGAATGACCCGTTCCGAAAAAGTCAAGAAACTGTTTCGGTTTAGTAGTGCGGCTGATGGGCCAAAAACGGCTGCCAATCCCTCCGCTCATTATTACACAATAGTTGTTGTTCATATTAAGTAATTTAACTTGGAATTATGATTGGCGAAAGTAGAAAATAAAAGTAAATAAACGGGCTCCCGTGATTTTTTTTTGAAAAAATATAGGCGAACGCTTGCGGGTTTAAAAAATATACCTACCTTTGCAACGTCGAAATAAGAAAACAAGCCCAGATGGCGGAATCGGTAGACGCGCTGGTCTCAAACACCAGTGGATTCACTTCCATCCCGGTTCGATCCCGGGTCTGGGTACAGGGGAAAAGCTCCGCAAGCAATTGCGGAGCTTTTTTTGTTATATATACGTATGAAAGCCAAACGGAAAATAAAAAAATACCTGACCAAAGGGATGCGGAAAGTACGTTACCGTAAAGGGTTCGGCGTACACTCTCCTTTTGCGTATTCGCTTATTACGCAGGTTATCGGAGAGAAGACTCCTTTTTATGCCTATGAGGAGATTCTGAAGCTTAAAAAGAAATACTCTCCTATTACTGCTATCCTTCCTAAATTTATATCACGCAGAATGCCCTCTACGAAGAGTCTTTTCCTGCTTTACCGACTGATAAACCGATTTAATCCGAAGCATTTGCTCGAAGTGGATAATCATGGTGGTCTGGTATCGTATGTGATGGGATTGCCTAATACGCAGTCGGAACTCATTTCGATCGGAGGGGATGCTGAAAAGATAACGCGTGCCCGCAATTTGTTTGACAATGAGAAGCCCCATAACCGGCGCTTTATCGAATCGGACCTGGTTGCGGGTGTAGAGCAGCTTCCGCAGGAGTATCGGGCGGATTTTATCTACATTCACGCGTCGGCAGCGGTTTGTGCAAACGAATTGTATGTAGCGTTGAAAAAACATATGCATTCGCATACCGTAGTGGTTGTGGAGGGAATTAAGACCGATAAGCAGGTGCGGTTGCTATGGAACTATTTCCGCTACTCGCCTGAAGTGCGCGTTTCGATGGATTTGTATGAAGTGGGAATTGCCATTTGCCACGACCGTTATTATAAAAAACATTATATTGTTTCTTTTTAAACGGTCGGGATTTCTTTTTATATTTGAGAAAACCCTTTAAAAATCAGATACAATGAAGAAAAGTTTAATTTATACCCGTACGGGCGATAAGGGAAAGACATCGCTGGTCGGAGGAGAACGTGTTGATAAGACCGATATTCGCCTGGAAGCGTATGGTACGGTTGATGAATTAAGCGCGTTTTTGGGCGTATTGGTTTTATCGTTGCATAATGATGCGGATAAAGAACTGATCAGCTTTATACAAAATAAACTCTTTACGATTGGTTCGTATCTGGCTACCGATCCATCTTTTACCTCTTTCCGGCAGGAGAGTCTGCTTCCCGAAGAAGCGATTGTGCGTCTTGAACGAAGGATTGACGAGATTGATGAGCAATTGCCGAAATTAAATAATTTCGTGCTACCCGGAGGGGCTCCTTGTGCAGCGCAGGCGCATGTATGCCGTACGGTGTGTCGCCGTGCCGAACGGGCTATTTTACGGGTAGACGAGCTATATGAAGTGGATGATAAAATATTGAGATTCATGAACCGCTTATCTGATTATTTGTTTGTTCTTTCGAGAGCATGTAATGTAGATGCGGCTATTCCGGAAGTTTTCTGGGATAAAAGTTGCAAGTGAACGAATTTGTTTTATTTTTGCGAAAAAAATAATAAATCTAAAAAATATAAAGACCTATGTACTGGACTCTTGAACTTGCATCAAAATTGGAAGATGCCCCTTGGCCTGCAACAAAAGATGAGCTTATTGATTACGCTATGCGTTCGGGAGCTCCGTTGGAGGTAATTGAAAACCTTCAGGAAATGGAGGACGAAGGTGAGATCTATGAAAGTATCGAAGATATTTGGCCGGATTATCCAAGTAAAGAAGACTTTTTCTTTAATGAGGAGGAATATTGACCGGCTTTGATTTTTTTTGAAAAAGAAAGCAGACTTTTGAAAGAGAGTCTGCTTTCTTTTTTTGCACAAAATACAATTTATAGCTTATTTTGAAGTTTAATAATAAAATTCATCTTAAAAAACGGCATGCGCAATTCTTATATCTGTTTTATATTCTTTTTGTTATCGGCCACGACGTTGGTCGCCCAGCAAGAAGCGCAGATCAGCCAGTATTGGGCGTTGCCGGGATATTTGAATCCGGGTGCGATCGCTCTGAACGACCGGCTCACCGTAGCAGCCCTCGACCGAATGCAGTGGACGGGGGTGCCGAATGCTCCTAAAACCTTTTTTGTAACGGCGGAGATGCCTTTCCGGCTTTTAAAAAAAAAGCATGGGGTGGGAATTGTGGTGGTAAATGACCGGGCCGGATTGTTTTCGAATACCGATTTCAGTCTGCAATACGCGTTCCGGCTCAAACTCTGGAAAGGAGAACTTTCATTAGGGGTGCGCGCAGGGATGACCTCGCACAATTTTGACGGTGAAAAAGTGGATATTCCTGAAACTCCCGACCATAATCCCTCTGCCGATGATATTCCGCGCGTAAAAGTTTCGGCGATGGCTTTCGACGCAGGTTTCGGGGCCTTTTATAATCATCCCCGCTTTTACGGAGGTATATCGGCAAGCCATTTGTCGCAACCGGAGCTGGAGTTGGATGAGAAGAGCTATATTCAGCTTAAAACCGTGTATTATTTAACGGCGGGGGGCAATATCCCACTGCGGAATACGTTATATGAGTTGCATCCTTCTATATTAGTGAAGACTACCTTTCAGAATACACAATTAGATGTTACGCTGCGGATGGTGTACAACAAGTTGTTTTGGGGCGGTCTTTCTTATCGGTTGAATGATGCGGTTGTAGTGATGGCGGGAGCCGAATTTAAAGGGATAAGGGTTGGATATGCCTATGATATCGGCACATCTGCGATGGCGAAGGTAAGTAACGGAAGTCATGAGATATTTGCTTCTTATACCCTCAAGATTGATTTGTCGCCTAAAACGAAGAATAAACACAAAAGCATACGTATATTATAAGTCTATGAAGAATATCTGTTTTATATTGATCGCGCTATTTGCATTGAGTTCCTGCGCCGGGCCTGTCGGCGGATCGGGGGGCGAGCTGACAGGTGTGCGTGGTCGCGCGTGGAGCGAACCGGCTCCTTACGGCATGGTGCTGGTAAAGCGTGGGAATATCGAAATGGGATCGAATGAAAAAGATTCTCTTTGGGGAAACCTGCAGCCGGTAAAAGGGGTTTCGGTTGATGCTTTCTGGATGGATGAAAAAGAGGTTTCGAATGCCAAATACCGTCAATTCGTTTACTGGGTACGCGATTCGATTATCCGTGAGCGTTTGGCCGATCCTGCTTATGGGGGGAATGAGGCTTTTAAAATAGAGGAAGACCGCTATGGTGAGCCTGTAAAACCTCATTTGAACTGGAATAAGGCGATTCCGTGGCGCAAGCCGTCGGAGGATGAGGAGCGTGCCATTATGAGTGTTTATAAAAGAGATCCGATTACCGGAAAACTGATGCTCGACGCTTCCCAAATGAACTATCGGTTTGAAGTATTTGATTATACGGGTTACGCGTTGCGTAAAAACCGGTTGGATGCTACCCGTCGTATCCTGAATACGGATGTGGTGGTGGATCCGAATGAGGAGGTACTGGTGTCGAAAGACACCGCCTTTATCGATGAAGACGGAGCGATTGTAAATGCTACGATCGTGCGTCCGCTGGAGGGCCCGCATGATTTCTTGCATACGCGTATCCTGAATGTTTATCCGGATACTACTGTTTGGGTGAATGATTTCCCGAATTCGTATAATGAGCAATATGCACGATTGTATTTTACACATCCCGGATATGACGACTTCCCGGTTGTGGGTGTATCGTGGGAACAGGCGAATGCGTTCTGTATCTGGCGTACCGATTATCTGAAAAAGTCGTATGGCATGACCGGAGTAGCGCATATCGAACCATTCCGATTGCCAACCGAGGCTGAATGGGAGTATGCCGCGCGTGCCGGTAAAAGCGAAAACCGCTTCCCGTGGGAAGGGGAGTTGGCGCGTACTGAAAAAGGGTGTTTCTCGGGTAACTTTAAGCCGGAGGAGGGGAATTATTCGAAAGACGGGTTCCTGATAACGGCTCCCGTGGGTTCTTATGTAGCCAACAATTTCGGGTTGTATGATATGGCCGGAAACGTGACGGAGTGGACATCGACCGCATGGTCGGAAGCCGGTAACCAGTTGGCTTCGGATGTAAACCCGGAATACCGTTATGATGCGGCCAAAGAGGATCCGTACCGTATGAAACGTAAGGTAACTCGTGGCGGTTCATGGAAAGATGTACAGCATTTTGTACGTTCGGACGTGCGAAGCTGGGAATATCAGAACGAACAACGTTCATTTATCGGATTCCGCTGTGTGCGTTCTTATATGGGCTTCGGTAAGGGAGCTACGAATACCAAATCTGTACAACGAAAAAAATAAACGATATGGGAAAATATAAAGGGTTCAAAAACAGACTGGAGAAATTCTTTTCCAGCGAGCAGGGACAACGCCTGTTTAACTTTGCCTATAGTTTTGGTGCGGCCATTGTAATTTTGGGCGCGCTGTTCAAATTGCTTCATCTTCCGATGGCGGACATCATGTTGTGTGTCGGTATGGGTACTGAGGCGCTCATTTTCGGTTTGTCTGCTTTTGACAAGCCTGCAAAAAACTATCATTGGGAAAATATTTTTCCGAGTCTTGGCTCTGACGAATATGTAGAAGGTGGCGATTTGACAGAGATGATTCGTAAAGTAGGTAGTATGCCGGTAGGACAAGGTGTGCAAGTAGCAGCCACATCGGCCCCCACTGCAACTCCGCAACAGCATCTATCGGAAATGCAGCCGGTGCAGCCGGTTTCGGCGGCAATGCCCCATACTCCCGAGCTGGCGCAGGCTACTCGTCAATATGTGCAGCAGATATCTGAAATGACCGATCAGCTCGAGCGTCTGAAAGAGATCACCTCTTCGCTTACATCGGTTTCATCAACGTTGCTAAACTCTTACTCTTCTATTACCGACAATTCTGATAATCTGAATTCATTCTCGACCGGTTATATCCGGCAGATGGAATCGCTCAACCGCAACATTTCAGGATTGAATACCATTTATGAAATTCAGTTGAAAAGTGTCAGCTCGCAGCTCGATACGATCGACAAGGTAAACAGCGGATTGGCGAATATCCGCCACATGTATGATAATTCAACAACGGATAGCTACAAGATTCGTCAGGAAACTGAGAAAATGACGGATAATCTGGCTCAGCTTAATAAGGTATATGAGCGTATGCTTGCTGCCATGACTGCCAATATGCAACATCCGGTTCGTTAATTCTCTCGTAAAAACAAGACTTAATTTATGGCTTCATCCAATAAACTCACTCCCCGGCAAAAGATGATTAATCTGATGTACATTGTCTTTCTGGCAATGCTTGCATTGAATGTATCGTCCGACGTGCTCAATGGCTTTAAGCAGGTGGAAGATAGTTTGGCCAAATCAAACGAAGGAACCCGTTCGCGCAATGAAAAACTATATGATGAATTGCGCCTGCTGAAAGAGTCGAATCCGGAAAAAGCAAGCGTGTGGTATGCCAAGGCAACCGACTTGCGCTCCAAAACGGATTCGTTGTATGGGTATGTAGAAAACCTGAAAGAACAAATCGTAAGATATGCCGATGGTAAAGATGCGGATGTAAACAATATCCGTCGTCGCGATAACCTGGAGGCAACCAACTTTATCATGCTTTCGCCGGCAATGGCGGAGGGTAAAAAACTGCGTTCTGCAATCGATTCTTATCGTGAGACGCTTGTCTCGATGATTCCCGGCAAAGAACAATCGGTGATTGCAGGTTATCTTTCGACCGAAATCCCTGAAAACGGGATGGCTTCGGGTAAGAGCTGGCAGTCGGTTATGTTTGAGAATATTCCGGTTTCTGCGGCAGTGACGATTCTGACCAAAATGCAGGGCGATATCCGTAATGCCGAGGGGGAAGCCCTTTCTGTACTTAAGCTGAGTGTGGATGAGGGCGACTTGCGTGTAAACCGTATCAATGCCTTTGTGATTCCCTCTTCGAAAAACGTAATGCGCGGATCTAAATATTCGGCGCAGATCGTATTGGCTGCGATTGACTCGACGCAGACTCCCGATATCTTCGTAAACGGCAAGAAGCTCGAAACCGATGCAAACGGATATTACGAAACGATAGCGGGAGCGGTGGGTACTCAAAGCCTGGACGGATACATCGAAGTGCCACGGGCTGACGGCTCGAAAGAGCAACTCCCTTTCTCAACTTCTTATATGGTACAGGAGCCTACGGCTACCGTTTCAAATACGATGATGAATGTAATGTATGCGGGAATCGATAATCCGGTCAGTATCTCTGTGCCGGGTATTCTCAACAGCCAGATGAATGCTTCAATGAGCAACGGTACGTTGGCGCGTTCGGGCAACGGATGGGTGGCCAAGCCAACCAAAGTAGGTCAGGAGGCAGTCATTACCGTAACCGCTCAAAACGAAGGCCGGTCGGTAGTGGTAGCGAATACTGCGTTTCGCGTACGTCAGCTGCCTGATCCGATGCCGTTTATCGCCTATCAGGATGAAAAAGGAACTGCCCGTAAATATAAAGGGGGAACTCCTTTTTCGAAAGCCTATTTATTGAAAGCCGGAGGGCTGAGTGCGGCAATCGATGACGATTTGCTCAACGTAAGTTTCCGTGTACTGGCTTTCGAAACGGTGTTTTTCGATTCGATGGGGAATGCAATTCCCGAAATCTCCGAAGGTGCCGCTTTTTCACAAAGACAAAAAGATGCCCTACGACGTTTGAGCCGTGGCAAACGCTTCTATATTTCTCGTGTGCGTGCTGTCGGACCGGATGGTGTCGAGCGTACGCTGTCGCCAATTGAAGTGATCGTAAACTAAAACAGGATATTAATCGCGCTTATTATGACATGCTTTAAAACAATCATATTGATAACCTCTCTTTTGTGTACGCCGGCTCTCTTTGCTCAGGTCAAAAGGGTGCAGGAGAATAAGAAAGAGACCCGTACCGGCGATATGTCGGTTCGTGCCCGCTCTTTTCTCGAATCATCGGCTCCTGCTGCTGCGGATGCGCAATGGTCGCGTGTAATTTATCGAGAGCTCGATATTACGCAGGGATCGAATGCATCGCTCTATTTCCCGGAGGAACCGATGGAGGGGCAGACGAATTTGTTCCGGCTGATGATTAACCTGATGGCCGAGAATAAAATCAAAGGGTATGAATATCTGGACGGTCGTGAAATATTTACAGACAATTATGAGCTCAAAGTAAAGGATATGCTCGATAAGTTCCATATTCTTTATGAAGAGCAGGCAGCGCGTGGCAAATCGGCGGCGCAGTTTGTGATTGACGAGAGCGACATCCCGTGTAATGAGGTGCAGAGCTATTATATAAAGGAGCGTTGGTCGTTTGATCAGCGAGGTTCTATGTTCTTCGCTACGATCGAGGCGATTTGTCCGATTTTGCATCGTTCGGGCGATTTCGGAGGCGAGGCTACCAAATATCCGATGTTCTGGCTCCCTTACGAATCGATTCGCCCTTACCTGACGCAACATCAGATCATGTCGGACGGGATGAATAATGCTCCCCGCTATACATTCGACGATTTTTTTGTAATGCGTCAATACGACGGAAAGATTTATAAAACGCTTAATCTGCAAAACAAATCATTGATGCAGCTTTATCCGCATCCCGATTCGTTGAAGATGGCGCAGGAAAAAATCGAGAAAGACCTTGTCGATTTCAAACAGTCGCTTTGGGTGCCTGATGCCGAAGCTGTAGCGAAAGCAAAAGCGGTGGCTGAAAAAAATAATCCGGAAGCCGTTTCTGAAAAAGAGGAAAGCGTCGTTGAGAAACCGGCTCGTGCTTCTGTCCGCTCAAACCCGCGGGCAAAAACTAAGTCTGAATCAGCGCCGGCACGTTCGGTAAAACGTTCTTCGGAAGGCAGTGCGCCGGTACGTTCGGTAAGAAGAACACGCTAAAAAACAATATTATACTGATAGTTCTGCATGCAGAACAAAAATACCCCATTATTGTTCTGTATGTAGAATGATAATGGGGTATATTTGTTCTGTATATAGAATATTTAATTGGGGACGCATGAATAAAGAGGTATTAAAACAGATTATTATAGAGAATCAGGGGTTTGTAGCCTCTATTGAATTGGTAAAACGCAACTTGCAGATTGAACCTTTTGGTAATTATATTTTTACCGGTTCTCGGCGTGCAGGTAAAACCTATTGCCTGTTTCAGATAATACAGGGTTTATTGGAGGAAGGGATAGATAAATCCCGTATTCTGTATATTAACTTCGAGGATGAGCGTCTGATGGAAATGACGGTGAATGATCTGGCTAGCATAATCGATGCTTACAGCGAGCTTTATCCCGACAAGCCTATTTTTTTTCTGGATGAAATACAAAACATAGAAGGCTGGGAGAAGTTTTGTCGCCGCCTTGCCGATATGAAATACCGTGTGTTCATAACCGGGAGCAACGCCAAAATGTTGAGTCGTGAAATGGCAACGGTGCTGGGAGGACGCTTCCTAATAAAGGAGATCTATCCTTTTTCATTTACTGAATATTTAAAAGCGAATCAGATTGAGTTAAACCCGAATTGGATGTATGGGACGGTTCGGTTTGAAGTGCGTCGATTATTTGATACTTACTTTGTGTACGGAGGCTTTCCCGAACTGCTCAATTTTCGAGAGAAACGGATGTGGCTCGATAATGTATATCAGAAGATATTTTATAGCGATTTGATTGCCCGATATAAGATTCGTAACGAATTTGCCTTGAAGTTGCTGATTAAAAAGCTTGCAGAAAATATTCACGATGAGGTTAGTTTTTCACGGATTAAGAATATTATTCAATCGTCGGGAACAAAGATCGGCACCAATACGGTAATCGAATATTGTGAGGCATTGGGTGAAACCTATCTTACATTTGGTCTGTCTAATTATCTGGCGAAAATTGCGGATCGCGAATCGCTGAAGAAATATTATTTTATTGATAACGGTATTCTGTCGCTGTTTCTTTTTAATCCCGATACCATCTTGCTCGAAAATATTGTCGCTGTCCATCTCAAAGAGCAGTTTGGCCAAGACTTCTATTATTTGCGGGGTGATACCGAAGTCGATTTTTACATCCCTTCCGAAAAACGGCTCATACAGGTGGCCTATAACCTGAATAGTGCCGAAACAGAAAAACGTGAATGTAACGCGTTGGTAAAAGCTATCGCGAAATTGCAGGAGCGAGAACCGGGTGAAGAAAAGCGTAACTATGAAGCTATCATAATTACGCTTGATATGGAAAAAGAGATAGAATACGAAAACCGTACAATTCGGGTCGTTCCGGTTTGGAAATGGCTTCTATCCGAATAATATCTATTCCGGCATGATGCCCTCTTTGGCCAGTAATTCCAAAGACAAATCCTTCAGCTTATATTTTTGAATTTTTCCGCTAGCCGTAAGCGGGAACTCTTTTACAAAGAAGATGTATTTCGGAATTTTGAAGCGGGCAATCTTACCCTTGCAAAAACCAATTACATCGCTTTCGTGCAGGTATTCACCCTCTTTCAAGATGATAAAAGCACCCACTTGTTCGCCATATTTTTTTGACGGCACCGCCGCCACCTGCACATCCTTGATTGCCGGCAGCTGGTATAGGAATTCTTCGATTTCGCGGGGGTAGATATTTTCGCCTCCGCGGATAATCATATCCTTGATTCGCCCCGTAATACGGAAATTTCCCGCTTCATCCATCACACCCAGGTCGCCCGAGTGTAGGAATCCGTTCTTGTCGATGATATCGGCGGTAGCCTGGGGGTTCTTATAATATCCCTTCATCAAGTTGTATCCTTTGCAGCACATCTCGCCCTGTACTCCCGGTGCGCACTCTTCGAGAGTTTCCGGATCGATTACTTTCACGTCGATATGTGGCAGCGGACTACCTACCGTCGAGGTTTTTACTTCAAACGAATCGTTGGCGAAGCTTTGCGTCATCCCCGGAGAGGTTTCCGTCAGTCCGTATACGCTGGTGATTTCGCGCATATTCATTTTCGCAACCACCTCTTCCATCAGCCATTGCGGGCAAAGCGCTCCCGCCATGATACCGGTGCGCAACGACGACATGTCGAACATATCGAACATCGGGTGGTGGAGTTCGGCGATGAACATGGTCGGTACGCCGTAAACCGAAGTACACTTCTCCTTATCGATCGAAGCCAATACTACCAGCGGGTCGAATTTTTCAAGCATCACCGCTGTCGCACCATGCGTTACCACCGCCATCATCCCCAGTACGATACCAAAGCAATGGAACAGAGGCACGGGCAGGCAAACCTTGTCCGCCGACGTGTAATGCATCCGTTGTCCGATGCTGTAACCGTTGTTGGTGATGTTGAAATGGGTAAGCATCACTCCTTTCGGAAATCCGGTGGTCCCCGATGTGTATTGCATATTGCACACCTCGTGGCAATCGAAGGTTTTTCTGATCTCGGTCAGCTCTTCGTTTTTCCGCGTACTTCCCAAAAGCAGTAGTTCGGCGGTATTATACATGCCTCGTTTCTTTTCCTGACCGATAAAAACGGCATTCTTCAGATGAGGAAACCGTTTACTGTCGGTATAGCCGCGCGGCTGCGTTTTCAGCTCGGGCAGCAACTCGTACGTCATGGCCACATAGTCGCTTTCGAACGTACCTCCCGTGATGCACAACGTATGCAGGTCGGCATGTTTCACCAGGTATTCCAGCTCGTGTTGTTTGTAATTGGTGTTTACCGTTACCAGTACGGCGCCGATTTTGGCGGTAGCAAACAAAAACGTGTTCCAATCGGGCACATTCGTCGCCCAGATACCTACGTGCGCCCCCCGGGTAACCCCGATGGCAAGCAGTCCTTTTGCCAGCTGATCGACGCGGTCGTTGAATTGTTTATAGGTAAACCGCATGTTGCGGTCGGCATATACGATAAAATCATGGTCGGGCTGAATGGTGGCCCAATGTTCCAGCCAGTCGCCTAAAGTTTTTTCAGATAATTGCATAATTCAAATGGAGTAAGGTTTATACCGGAGTGTAGATTACGGCAAGTACGCGCGCTTCTTCCTCGTTGGTCGATCTTACCAGATGCGGAACAATCGAATCGTAATAGATGCTGTCGCCCGTTTCGAGCGTATAGTTTTGGTCGCCATAAGTGATCTCTACGCTACCTTCGAGTACCAGAATGAACTCTTCCCCCTCATGCGAAGAAAGAATGAAGTCTACGTCCGATTTCGGTTCGATCTGAATCATGAACGGCTCCATGTGGCGTCCGCTCTTGTTATTGGAGAGCGACAAGTACTCCATGTGCTTGCGCGATTCGCTGTTGTTATTTGAAAAGCTGATGCTTTGGCGGGTTTGATTGTTGCGGCATACTACCGGGCCCAGGTCGTCCTGGTCGTCCAGAAACGTGCCGACGCGTACGCCGAATGCGCGGGCCACTTTGATAAGCGGAGCCAGCGAAGGTATTTCGGTTTGTTCTTCTATCGATTTTATCTGTTCTTCGTTAAGACCACATCTTTCCCCTAATTCGGCACGGCTCAGGTTGTTCGCTTCGCGCATGGTTCTGACTCTGGTACCGACAATTTTGTTTTTCCCCATAATGGTATCTGAATATATAATCTTGATAATATGTTGATTGTGATAATCTATCACATTTTAGGGCAAAAATAATTATTTTATTAAGTAAATAGGTATAATATAGTGAAAATATGACAATAATAGAAGTTTTTAGGCATAAAAAAAGCCCCATAATAAGCGTTAAGTCGGAATGCGGTCGGGTTTCATTTGAGAGCAGTAGAAGTAACCGGCTAAAAGGACATACGCCTGAATATGTGGCTTTGATATAGAAACAAAAAAGCCTTCGAATAGTTCGAAGGCTTTTTCGTGTTTGTTTGCTTGTGAAAGCTTAAATTCTTTCTTACTTACGGATACCAAGTTCTTTGATGATAGCACGGTAACGCTCGATTTCTTTAGATTTAAGATAATCTAAAAGACGACGACGTTTACCTACCAACATTTTAAGAGCTCTTTCTGTGTTATAATCTTTGTGATTTGACTTCAAGTGATTAGTCAAATGAGAGATACGGTATGAAAACAATGCAATCTGCGCTTCTGGTGAGCCAGTATCAGTGTTAGACGTTCCGTATTTCCCGAAGATTTCCGCTTTTTTCTCAGCTGTTAAATACATTCTCTTCAGAAATTTATTTATTAAACAATAGTGTTTGAGCCGCAAAGGTAAGTATTTGTTGTTGAATACCAAACCTTTCGCATAAAAAAACTGAGGGTAAAGACGTAATTACCAATAAAACAGAAAGCGGATATAATAAAAACACCCAAAAAACAGTCCAAATCTTACGATTCCGTTAAAACACATTGCATTATCTTCTTACCTACGGAAAAATGTCGTACTTTTGCGCCATTCAAAAAATAGAATATGCAAAAAATTAGAAACATTGCTATCATAGCACACGTTGACCACGGTAAAACAACATTGGTTGACAAGATGCTTTTGGCCGGACACTTATTTCGCGAGAACCAGGAAGCCGGTGAATTGATCCTCGACAATAATGACCTTGAACGTGAACGTGGGATTACGATCCTTTCTAAAAACGTTTCTATCCGTTACAACGATTACAAAATCAATATTATCGATACTCCGGGACACTCTGACTTCGGTGGTGAAGTAGAGCGTGTATTGAACATGGCCGATGGTGTATTGCTATTGGTTGATGCTTTCGAAGGACCGATGCCGCAAACGCGTTTCGTTCTTCAGAAAGCGATTGAGCTTGGTTTGAAACCGATTGTTGTGATCAACAAGGTGGATAAGCCAAACTGTCGCCCGGAAGAGGTGCAGGAAATGGTTTTCGATCTGATGTTCAACCTTGAGGCTACCGAAGATCAGCTGGATTTCCACACGATCTACGGTTCTGCTAAAAACGGTTGGATGGGTGAAGACTGGAAAAATCCGACTGATTCGATCGTTCCGCTTTTGGACGCTATCATCAAATATATCCCGGGACCTGAGTTTCTTGAAGGTACTCCGCAGATGCTTATCACTTCTCTTGACTTCTCTTCATACGTTGGTCGTATCGCGATCGGTCGCGTACACCGTGGCACTTTGAAAGAGGGTATGGACGTAATGCTTTGCAAAAAAGACAACTCGATGCAGAAATGCCGTATCAAAGAACTTCACGTATTCGAAGGAATGGGTAAAGCCCGTGCCACTGAAGTAGGTTCTGGTGATATCTGTGCCGTAGTTGGGGTAGACGGTTTCGAAATCGGTGACTCTATTACCGACGTATTGAATCCTGAACCGATGGAACGTATCGCTATCGACGAACCGACAATGTCGATGACGTTTACCATCAACGACTCTCCTTTCTTCGGAAAAGATGGTAAATTCGTTACTTCTCGTCATATCAACGACCGTCTTGAAAAAGAGCTCGACCGTAACCTTGCGCTTCGCGTACATAAATCACTTGAAGCTGACGTTTGGACCGTATTCGGTCGTGGCGTACTTCACTTGTCTGTATTGATCGAAACAATGCGTCGTGAAGGATATGAGCTTCAGGTTGGTCAGCCACAGGTAATCATCAAAGAAATCGATGGTGTAAAATGTGAGCCGGTTGAAGCAATGACAATCAACTGTCCGGAAGAGTACTCAAGCAAAATGATCGACATGGTAACCCGTCGTAAGGGTGACTTGTTGATGATGGACGCACAGGGCGACCGTGTACACATGGAATTCACTATTCCTTCACGCGGTATCATCGGATTGCGTAACAACGTACTTACTGCTTCTGCAGGTGAGGCGATCATGGCGCACCGTTTCCTTGAATACCAGCCTTGGAAAGGAAATATCGAGCGTCGTCTGAACGGTTCGATCATCGCGATGGAAACAGGTACTGCTTTCGCTTACGCGATCGACAAACTACAGGATCGTGGCCGTTTCTTCGTATTCCCTCAGGATGAGGTATACGCAGGGCAGGTTGTAGGTGAGCACTCGAAAGAGGGTGATTTGGTTGTGAACGTAACGAAATCGAAAAAACTTACCAACATGCGTGCTTCGGGTGCGGACGACAAGGCGAAATTGATTCCGCCGGTTGTTTTCTCTTTGGAAGAGGCGTTGGAATACATCAAAGAAGACGAATACCTAGAGGTAACTCCAAACAGCTTGCGTATGCGTAAAATCGTCCTTGACGAGAATGAACGTAAACGTACAGCTAAAAAATAATACTTCTTTCAGTATCTGATTGAAGAAAATACAAAAGGTGATTTTGAGGTTTTAATACTTCAAAATCACCTTTTTTTATTTCGCGGCTCAATCCGTTTTACTTATTCTTCTACAATCTTTTTGAAATTCTTCCATCCCGGTGCACTCTGGTAATTCGCTTTTGAGCCGGCAGGTACATAAAGGGTGGCGGTATAGTTTTCAAAACTGTCGTTCAACTGAGGCGGTGTTGATCGGCTCACATGGATCTCGGTCAGTTTCGGGCATTCAAAAAATGCATTTTCTCCTACTACCGATCCCTGTATCGTTACTTTTTCAAGATTAAGGCACTTAAAAAATGCTTTGCGCCCCATTTTCTCTACTTTTTCCGGAATGATGAAGCTGGTCAGGCCGGAGCATTCAGAAAAGGCCAGTTCGCCGATTTCGATAATGGATTCGGGTAGTGTGACGGATGTTACCTCTTCGCAGTCGTAAAAGGCTTGATATGATAACGCATTTACCGTATATACGACGCTTTTATAGGTTACCTCTGCGGGTATTACGATTTCGCCTTTATAGGTTTGTTGGTGATTATCGCGCACTTCAACTACGTCGGTTTCATTTATAAAAAAGTAGGCGATGCCGTCTTGGTAGAATTGGGCAGCTTGCCCTGCTGCGCAAAAGCATAGCAGTGTGCATACGAGTAGTAACCGACTTATTAACCCGCTTTTTCTGTTTTCATTCCGTCGGTCAAGGGTGTTAATGATCTTGTCCATAATGAATTAGTTTAGATTTTAGTTGGAGTTATAGGTATAACGGCTATTCGGTGCGGATGGTTCTTTTTTTCAAAAACAGATTCGGATAAACAGAATCAGAGAAACAGAATCACTCACAAAGATTCTTATTGAGCCAAATAAAATATCTGCTTGTTTAAAATTGATCCGAGGCGTATGTATCAGCGTTTGATTCAAGGTAGTCTGTTGTGTTCCCCATGGCGCACACATCGGTCGCACCCGAATCAAATACTGAGACATACGCTTTCCTTTAAAAAGAGAGAAGTGGGAATTTGCCGATAGAGTAGGAGGAAGCTGAAGAGTGAATAGAGGAATAGAAGGGGAAGGGGATAAATAAAAAAAGCCGCTCAGTTTCCTGAACGGCTTTTTTGTTGCACTTTCGT
>JAVVPN010000012.1:0-50397 GCA_036655755.1 Bacteroidales bacterium
GTCTGCACTAATCGAATACAAAGCTCCGCCGTCATCTGTAATGCCGTTTATCATGAAAATTTCTTTTCCTTCCTCATAAAAAGAATACTGCCCAGTTTCATGACTATAAAGAGCCAACTCTGATCCTTGAGACTGAGCCGCTCCGACATACATCCCATTTCGTGAGCCCACATACCCGATAAAATTCGATCTACCTTCCCCAAAATCCAGATGAGTAAATACACCTTGTTGTGCCACCATGGTTCCCCATAGTGCTAAAGCACCTAATGCAAGTAATGCTTTTTTCATAAAAGTTTGTTTTAGTTTAAATGAGAAATCTTTTTTGAAATAAAAAAATACATATGGTATTACAGTATCAATATCTTACGGCTACTTACATTATTCTTATTGAAAATTTTCACAACAAATACACCTCTATCTCCTATCTCAAACGAATTGGCAGCAGACACCGAATAATTAACCGGTGCACCATCCATATCGTATATTTCGATCCGGTCGTATTCACCTATAATTTCAACGACATTCCCCATTATCCGCACCTTATATAATTCTGTTTCAGGGGCTATTTCCAACGAATTAGGATCAGCTATTATTGTCGACAGGTTATTATACACTTGTGAATCGGCAGCCTTACCCGAATTTTTCGAAACAAAGGCAACTACCCGCATATCCTCTTCCTTACAGGCAAACGCGCCCACACTTTCCGGAAGCGTGATTTCATACGAATTTTCAAAAGTCGTACCATTACGCACAAGTTCATCGCCCCATGTAGGAGTTAATAACACTCTGATCGCATTTTTATGCGAATAAGAACCGCTCGCTCCGCTCTGATAAGCTACCATTCCGCTTTGAATAATCCAAACACTCAATGAGGCAGTTGATAACACCTCCGGACAATACCCTTTTGCCGTTATCTTCAGTTGTCGGGTTTTCGCGTCATAAGTCGATGCAAGTTCTATTGAAACGGGACTCTCTTTTACCATTAGTTTTTTCATCATACTGCTGCTCAGATAACCGGGATGAAATGCATACGCACTTCCCACCAGCACGCCCCGATCTACCATAATCATCGGAGCCGAATTAACACCGTATCGTCTTCCGATTACAGCACTTTCCGACAATGAAAACTGGTCAGTGCCAAAAGTATGGTGAGCCACCACATCTACCTGATCTTTATACGGCTCTATCGCATTATAGAGCGAAATCGCTCCTTTCGGACAATAACCACAATCCTGTCCTGTAAACTGTTCTATAAATAAATGTTTCGGAAATACATTTATAAAACATCCCATCGCACCATAAGCAGTATTGTTTCCCGGATAAGCATCTACCTTGTCTCCATTCAGGTTAAACACCTTTACCGCAATACTCATCTCGCCCTCTTCTTCCAAATTTAAGTTCTCCCAGCGCACCGTATAGATACCTCTGTAAGGAACTACCGCTTTGCGTATTTTTAGAGTATCTTTTAGCGTACCGACACGTACAAACAAATCGAAATCGGTCAATGTCATCACACCGTTATTTGTCACGTCAAACATGACATTAAAGGGTTGATTCGTTTTCACAATCTCTTTGGTATCTTTATTCATCACAACCGCCGCATCATATTGCGTATACGATGAGTAATCGCCTCCTGTCATTACGGCTTGAATACCCCACGAACCATTGAAAGGTATTTCAGTAAGTTTTACCCATGCTCCATTGAACCAAATCCAGCTTACCGGCAATCCTTTTGCCGTTTCGTCCAGACCCAAAAGATATTGGTCGGTTGTCAGCTTATAACCGAAATACAAATTTTTATCCAATACGGTAATTGGCTCATCAAGGATGATATAATTCCAACCTGCATTCAAATTATCGAACGTTTTCGAAAAAAGAGGTGTTCCCGTTAAATTATCCGCAACAAAAACAGTAGTCGATCCCTGCGGAGCTTCCCCTAGATAAAGACGGAAAGCAATCAGTTTGTCTCCATTTGCAGTAAACATCCCGGTAGGAATTTCTAATGCCGCACCTATTTCTCCGAATTGTCCTGTCCCCAAAGCCGATTCCGGATTTTCAGAACAAGTCCCTACCGTTACGCTCGAAGCCGGAAACTCATTCGACTCACTATAAATTACCGTAGATTGCAATGGTTGTACAGTCTTAACTGATTTAAATAATTGGGCTTCTATGCTACTGCATAAAACACACGCAAGCCCGAATAAAATATATTTTCTCATTTGTATCTGAATTTAATTTTTAGATTATGCATCTATCATAAGACATAGATAAATGTGCTGTTTGTCTTTTTAATCGACAATACATTTATGCGACCCAACTTTTCCATTGGCCGTAACGCAAACAATATAAATACCCTGCGGAAGATTCTTCTGCGCAGATCGATTGCCTTTCGAATCAAACACGGCAACGCTGTCGTATTCGCCATCCACCACGATCTCCTGTTTTAGCACCCTTACCCGATACGAATCCGTTGTTGCCTCATCAATACCAGTCGAAATTTCGGACAACGGTTTTACCGCAGCATTGCAAACGTTGAGTCCGTTTATGTCGGTAGCGCTATAATTCGAAACGAATGCTACCACCTTCACATTTGCATGATTCCATTCCTGTGGCAATGTATAAGTATAATGACGTGTAAAACCGGTATTTGCTCCGTCAAACGAAATGCCCAACGCACTATCATAGAAATAACGAATCAGATGATTATGAATATATTCGCCTGTCGCTCCACTTTGACCAAACGTTTTAATACCATCTTCCACCAAACAAACACATAACAAACCTTGGTTACTTCCAATCTCCTGCAGTTTACGATAGTTGATGTCAAACTCAAGCTCTCGGGTTTGCTGATTGAAAGTTCCTTCAATTGCCAATTCTACCGGTGAATAACTGTTGAGTCTGCTTTTTATCATGGCCTGCATCGACTCTACGCTCTGTCCGATTGTACTCATAATCGGTCCCCCACTTCCTCCTTGGGCTCCCATTCCTTCAAAATTGACCCGGTCAAACATAAAAGCCGGAGCATACGTTGTAGCCGAATTATAAAATATCATCAATGATTCGCTTTCAGGCAATGTAAACTGATCTGTATAAAAACCCGCATGATGTGCAATCCAGGCTACCCGATCCTCATATCCTGTCACCACTTTTTTCATAAAAGCACCTCCTTGGGGACACTGCGGACACGCTTCGGTTGTAAAATGATCGAGCAACATTGTTCGCTCCGCACAATTCTCTGTAATATCGATCACAGTGGTTATCATATTGTCGGCAGGCATCGCGTCTGGTTTTCCTCCATTGACCGATGCGATTACAATATTCAGTTCATGCATTCCGATCTCCTGCAAACTCAATCCATCTATCATAAAACGGGCTTTCTGTCCATAATGCATTTCAAGATTACGGATCGTATCTTTCAGAATCACTTCGCCTTTATCCACACATTCCACTTCCAATTGTGTGATTGGCAACAAGCCACTGTTGGCAACATCTACCGAAACCGAAAACTCCGCACCCGGACGGGTGTACGTCGGAGCCGAAGCCCTATTTGCCGTAACATCTTCATACATATCTTCACCACTGCTTACCATCGCCCGGATAGATAAGTTGCCAAAATTCTGAACCACCGTCCACTCCTCATTGCCATCTTTGGTCCAACAGCCTCTTGCGTCCGCAGCCGCATCGCCGTCCGTTCCCATTACCGACCCGGTAGTGGTCATCAGATAACCTACAAAAATCTCTTCACCCGTAATTTTAAACGGAGTGTCCAGTTCTACCACATTCCATTCTCCCAACTTCACGGTTTTTACCCGTTGTGAATAGAGTAATGTACCCGATCCTTTAAGCGCACTTCGAATAAAAACCGTAAACTGATTAAACGGAATCATCCCATCCGAATGAAGCCCTATCGAAATATGAGTAATCGAATCACCGGTAAATTTCCCCATCGTAGTTGTCGGCAACTGAATAGCACCCTGCAATATGACGGCCTCCCACTGATTGCCCGAACCGATACCGTATTTAATTTCATTTGAGCTATACCCCAAGTTATACACGGTTGCCCAAGAGGAGAGAGAGATGAAAACATACAGTAAGAGAAAGTAAATCTTCTTCATTTGTATACTGTTTTAAAATTATTACCGCATGATTAGATAATTACAAACTTTTTGACCGCCTTCATTTTTCCACCTTGCATAATAACGGCCAGATAAGTCCCCTGCCGCAGATTAGCCGGTAAGATAGTTGTGCCGGAGCTCGTCGAAAGGGCTTGCTCATAAACCAATTGCCCGGTCATTGATACCACTTTTAAGTTCGATTCCGTTTCATCTATCATATTCCAACTCAAAACAGATGTGTTGTTTTCGCAAACCACATATAACTCGTTCTTCGCATCTACCGGAGAAACAGACGAAGCATTGTCCTCTCCATATACCACATAGAAAACGGATGCCTGTGCAGGTGCGTTTTCAGGATAAATCTCATATTTCACCCGTCCGAAATCGCTCAAAGACTGTTTGCTATGAAAACTGATGCCTGCGGATTTACCCGCCCCCAACGTTGCTTTAGTTTGAATTGTTCGTTCCGGCAAACTATTATAATCGTAACACAACCCATAACATACCGTTTCAAGTACGCCGGGTGCCAATACCTCGCGAGTAGCTTTTATGCACAAATTCGAAACTTGAGTTGCGGAAGGATTATACAAAACGAACCCACCCTCCATCTCTTTGAGGGCTTCATTGTATTTCTTTATATATACCGTATCCAAATGTTCGGCCATAATGGTTTCGCCCATGATGGGCTCATAATCTTCATCATAACCGGCAATATTGCGAAACTGCAATTGTTGTGCGGAAATGCCGGTAAACACGCTTAAGGAAAAAATTAAGGTAAAGAGTTTTTTCATATCATTTATTTTTAAAGGTTTGGTGATCCAATATTTAACCAAATACTCTGTAATACGGCTTTGGTATCATCACGATACACGAATGCAATAATCGAGCAATTTTCAGGTTTCCAGGCACTATCCAGCCGATAGCTTATCTGGGTTTTTACCATCTCTTTTTCATAAATAAGGTCGATTGATTCCCCCCATGTGCCATTGATCGCTCCCCGCAACACATGGTTATGCACATAGGTATTGTTTATCTGCCCATTCGGGAGTATTTGCGGAGCAATAATGTTGCTTTCGGTTACCCAAATCTGCAACTTCAACGCCGGATTATCGGCAAAATCGGTAAGTTCGCCCAATCGCGTCACCGTAGTCTCAATTTGCAGTACTCGCGCATTGTATTCCGATTGCGTACAGCTCAGGCGAAGCATGAAGTCCGGATCAACCTGAATTTCTTGCTGGGCACACGCAATCCATGCCGTATAGTCCTGCAATATATTTCCGTTAAATACTTTCTGATTAATTGTTCCTACCGGCAAGGAACTCACCCCGAAATATTCCGAATAGGCCAACGCCTCTTCCGTTCGAAAATCAGGGCCGATCGTACCGGGTTCATTAAACGAATTATTATAGGAATGCATCCCCACAACCATCACCTTACCTTCATATTCGTCCATCAGCTTCTTTGCTGCCGCCGCCGCTTTCGGACAATTCAGACATTGCCAGCCGGTAAACTCGGTCAACAGGATAGTATGATCTGAAGCCACGGTTTCAACCGCTATCAATCGGTCGCCCGATGCGATCTTATCGCATCCGCTCTGCGCGAGGCTGCCGGCAACTAATAATATACCCAATATATTCTTCATGCAGATCAGAAATTAAAGTTATACGATAACTGCACCCCTTTGGTGGCCGGAACATAGCGGCATACACCTCCCGAACAATTAAAACCTGCCCGCGTGCGTCCATAAGATAGTTGCAACCGATGTGCCAGATAACTGTATGCCACCGCACCCTGGTAATAATGCGTATTCGTGACACCGCTGTTATACATATCTGATATGGAAAACATCAACGACGAAAACAACGATACCTCATAAAGCCCGTAAATCCAGTTTCCCTTATCTTGCCGAGTGCCCAGAAATTGCGCTTCCGCCCGCATGGATACCTGCTGGCTGCAATTGTATTTGACATCTATCACCCCGATATGCGAATTAATCATATCGCCATTCACACCATGCCCCTCAATCACCTTCTGATTGTATTTCTGAAACATATACATGGCGATCAACGAAAAGCGAGAAGTTATTTTTTTATCTACGATACAGTTTATATCGGTATAATACGTATCGTCACCCAATTTAAAGAAAGGAGAAGTATATCCCTCAGCAGGAATATCGGAAGGTTTCTTATCGAGCGAACAGATATAGGAAGCATTAATTTTCACGCGCGTACCATACTTTCCACCCAGCGGCGTCTTGCGCTTAAACAAATACCCAAACTCACCCTGAAAGGCCCATTCGCCATCCGGTTGAGTAGCATACGGATACATGGCCGGCAACGCATAGGTATGCGTCATCGAAAAAGCGGGCAGGTGATTGATGTAGGCCGCAATGCCGCGTCGTGTCCGCTGGCTGCGAAAACTCATGTTATCACTTCGTTTTGCCTGAAGCAATGCGCTCATCCCCTTTTTCGAATACGACCCCGACACCAGCAATGCATTGCCCGGCTTGTAGATATATCCATTGTCGGCGCTCGGATCATTTGCCTTATAAGCGTATTCGCCTAAAAAGCGCCAGTCACCTTTTCGAAGATTGATTCTGAAATCGCAGGCACCCACCCTCTCGGGTAGATTATACGCAAAAAGCGGCGACTCCAGGATTGTTTCCTCCGGCTCATATTTACTCACAAACGAAGCACCCAGTGTCAGGTTCCAATCTTTCAAGATCATTTGGTCGAACCACTGGCTCACCTCCAATTCCAGATCAGTTCCCCATACGTTTCCTTTCGAAAAATCGAATCCGTACGAATTGTGTTTATTATAATTGAAATAGCAGCGCTGAATACCCGCCACCCCTTTTATTTTGATTCCTTTCAACGGATTCAGTACCACCCGTCCACCCCGTAACGAATTGTCGATCCCCAGGCTCCGTTCTTCATAATTTCGTAGGATGAACCCTGTGCCGAACTGCTCATACACATCCCCCAACGTAATGCTTCCCCACTTACATTGACCCGTCACATACAGATGAGCGAACCCCGCTCCGGCAAAATCAGGTTCGAATCCCGGTAAGGGATCATTCAAAAGTTCGAGTCTTGCTCCCGCAAGCACATATTGGCTGTTCAGCCGCAAATCGAGGTAAGTATTAGATAAAAAATAAGAATCATATTTACCGGTTCCTATCGCCGCATCCTCTTCCGGGATGAGCACATCGGTCTGTATACTTCCTCCCAATGTTACTTTTTGAGACTCCTGTTGCTGAGCTATCAACGGCATGATCGGAACGACTGCTATCATTAACAGAAAATACCTGTTCATACGCTATTGTTTCTTTAATAACTCTCTGATTTTTGTGATCAAATGCGCTTCGGCACCCGGTGTATAACCGCTTTTGGTATAGGCGATTTCGCCATTGCCGTCAATCACGAAAACGGCAGGTATCATGTTCACACCCATTGCTCTTTTAAAATCGCCGTTCGGATCGAGCAGAACTTCATATTCCCAGCCGGAAGTATCTACCAATGGTTTTACCTTGTTTATATTCTGGGCCTCATCGATCGAGACCGCAATGAGTTTCATGCCCGTTTCTTCCTGCCATTCTTCATATACCTCTTGTATTGCATTCAGCTCCCTTTGGCATGGCTTGCACCAGGTGGCAAAGAAGCTAATCACAAACGGCTTTCCATCGTTTTTCAGAGTGGCCGTTTCTACCATTTTTCCATTGATGTCTTTCAGAGAAATTCCCGGAAGTTGAGCACTTCCCGTAAAAGCCACGAGTAGCATGCCCAATGAAATAATCCATTTTTTATTCATAATATCTCATTTATATATAACTTATTTTTTAATGCTAAAGTATAAATGCGCTATCTAGATATGTTTTGTTGGGTATCTCGACTTTAAGGGAATGATGGCGATTTCATTTTTAAATAACCAAATATATTTATATTAATTTTATATAATAATCAACTATTCTAACAACAACCCAACTTCATAACCAATTTTCACTTCAACTAATATAATGTATTTTTACGGATATTACCAATTATTTACCAACAATAGATTTACATTTCAAAAGTTTTTTCTTCAAATTCATTTCACTCTAACAGCCCGAGCTGACAGTATAAATGTTAACAAAACAGCCTTTATAATACAACTATTGTTAATAATTATACCCAAATATACTTTCTACCATTGGCTCGCAATTTTTGTTTTACCCATAACAGGGATAGGCTAAAAGCAAAAAAAGAGATAACTTGCCACCTCATTTTTAATTAATTATTTTCTTATGCATAAAAATTTACTGTTGTCACTGCTTCTTTGCAGTAGTGCCGCCATGTATGCTGAAAAGAAACCGCTCGATCATACCGTGTATGACGATTGGAAAAGTATCAGCGAAAATACGATTTCGGATAATGCCACATATGCCATGTATCTGGTAAAACCGCAGGAGGGAGATACCCGTCTCGTGATTACTCATTTACAAACCGGCCGCCGCATTGAAGTGGAGCGCGGGCATTCCGGGATTCTCAGCAAAGACAATCAATATGCATTCTGCCTTATAAAACCTTTTTATCAGGATATCCGCCAAGCCAAGATCAAAAAGAAAAAAGCCGACGATATGCCGAAAGACTCATTGGCGATTATTCATCTGGCGACCGGCAAAATCGAAAAGATTGCCGACGTTACCGCTTATAAAACCGGTACCGACGCGATGCCACTGCTTGCCTTCATGACGAAAGCCGAACCGGCAGTAGCAAGCAACGACTCAACCGCACAGGCGAAGAAAAAAGGAAAGCCTAAAAAGGAATCGATCCTGCTGGTAAGAAACATGCGTACGCAACAGACAGATACGTTACCAAAAGCAACCCAGTTTACCGTAAGTTACGATGGAGCAGCCTTGGCAGCCATTGCCAAAGGCGATTCAATCACAAAAAACGAAGTATTCACCTACACAATAAATAAACCGGCCTTCCGGCAAGTGGCAACAGGAGCAGCTTATTTCGGTCAGCTTGCATTCGGAAAAGCCGACAATCGCCTTGCCTTTCTCGCTTCGGCCGATACCTCTGCGATCTATTCGAAACGCTGCGATCTTTATCTGTGGGAAAACAATACGCCTGCCGCCATCTGCCTAGTCGATTCGGCTGCTGCCGGAATACCTGCAAACTGGGGTGTGAGCGAACATACGGCCCCCTCTTTCAGCAAGGATGGAAAACGCGTTTATTTCGGAACCGCACCGATCCGTCAGCTGAAAGATACGACGTTGGTCGATTTTGAAACCGCGCGCCTGGATTTATGGCATTATGCAGAGCCACTGATTCCACCGATGCAGTTGAAGCGCAAAGCACGCGAACTACGACGCACTTATCTGGCCGTTACCGAAACCGCTCCTACCGGAAAAGTAGTGCAGCTTGCCGACGAACAAATGAAGTCGGTTTTGACCGCCGACGAAGGGAACGCCCGGTTTGCCGTTGGTGAAGATTCATCGCCCTACGATATCCAGGTACAATGGCTCGGATCATCCACTCCGGTAGATGCCTATGCCGTAAACACATTCAGCGGCGAACGAAAACTGATTGGTAAAGAGATTACGGGTACACCCCTTATTTCGCCCCTTGGCAAATTCGCATTCTGGTTTGATACAGCGAAAGGAAACTATTTCGTATATGACATGGAAACCGCGGAAACCCGTTGCCTTACGGAAGGAATGGGCGTAAACTTCTTCGATGAAGAAAACGATATGCCGACTGATGCCCGCGAATACGGATTTGCCGGCTGGCTGGCCGATGATAAAGGTTTGTTGGTATACGATTATTACGATTTATGGCAGCTTGATCCGAAAGGAATCAGAAAACCGATCAACCTCACGAAAGGGGAAGGACGCAAAAACAACACCGTGTTGCGCATGGTTCGCCTTGATCGCGAAAAGAAATTCATCGACCCGAATGAGCGCCTGTTGATGCAAGCTCTTAATAAAACAACGAAACAACGTGGTTTTTATGAAGTAAACCTGGGTAAGAATAAAGTAAGCAAACTGCTTATCGACAACTTCAGTTTCGGGAAAGTAGCGAAAGCCAAAAAGAAAGACGTATTCATCTTCCAGAAAGGCAATTTCAATACATCGAATAACTTATACGTAACCACCGACCGCTGGAAAAGCGACAAACGCCTCTCCGACATCAATCCGCAGATGGCCGATTACCTGTGGGGAACGCCCGAACTATATCAATGGACTACCTTCAGCGGCAAACCGGCCGAAGGAGTTGTGTATAAACCGGAGAATTTCGATCCGGCAAAAAAATATCCGGTACTGATCTATTTTTACGAGCGTGTTTCAGATGATTTTTACAATTACATCGCGCCCGCACCAAGCCGCTCTATCATCAATATCCCGTTCTACACCAGTCGCGGATATGTCGTGTTCACTCCCGACATCCGCTATACGGATGGCGAACCGGGCGAATCGGCTTACGATTACATCGTATCAGGAGCACAGGAACTGGCCAAAAACCCATGGGTAAACAGTAAAAAAATGGGTATCCAGGGCCAAAGCTGGGGCGGATATCAGGTTTCGTATCTGATTACACGCACCGATATGTTTGCAGCAGCCGGAGCAGGGGCCCCGGTATCCAACATGACAAGTGCCTACGGAGGTATTCGCTGGTCTACCGGAATGAGCCGCCAGTTTCAGTATGAGCGTACGCAAAGCCGCATCGGAAAAACACTGTGGGACGGATTCGACCTGTATGTAAAGAACTCACCCGTTTTCTTTGCCGATAAAGTAAACACACCGGTACTGATCATGCACAACGATAATGACGGAGCTGTGCCTTGGTATCAGGGTATCGAGTTCTTCATGGGATTGCGCCGTCTGAATAAAAAAGCATGGATGCTACAATATAATAATGAAGAGCACAACCTGAACGAACGCCGTAATATGAACGACCTTGTCAGACGCTGGCAACAATTCTTCGATCATTATCTGAAAGAGGAGCCGATGCCTGCTTGGATGAAATCGGGTATTCCGGCAACCCGCAAAGGGATGTATTTTGGTTTTGAAGCGGAGCAACCGTAATCCACGATTGATATACTATGGTGTTAGCGTAATTTCGAGTGGTTTTCTCAAAGGATTAATGACGTAAAGTTTTATTGTATCAAGTAAAATACCCGATTATTAAAAATCACTTTGGCGCTTGTACCTCAGCGTGTTCCCCATGAAGCACAGATGTGTGCCTCATGGGGAACACATTTTATCACCAAGAGGGGCGGGGGGTGTGGTGGGCAGACCCCCAAAAAACCCCCCACGGGGCCCCACACAACCCCCGGTATTTATCCCCACGGGGGGGGGAAGTGTGCGACAAGCCGCAAACTACCGCCCCTCTTGGCGCACACACATGCCCTTGATGAAGCAAAAAACAGCTCCGCTCGAATCAAACACTGAGGTACAAGCGCTGCTTTAAAGAGATACAAGCCCCCCTTTAATAAGGTAGGAGCAGATATTAGATTAGATGCTATTAATTGTTGAGATCAGGAATGGTAGCATCCGACTTAAATACTTTCATATTAAACAATCCCAACAAGCGGGATGAAATAACCCCTGTCGTAATCGCGCCGTTTACGTTGAGTGCAGTACGCCCCATATCAATCAACGGTTCGACCGAAATCAGCAACCCCACAAGCGCCACCGGAAGGTTCATTGACGAAAGTACGATCAATGCGGCAAAAGTAGCACCTCCGCCCACGCCGGCAACACCAAACGAGCTGATCGCAATAATACCGATCAGTTTAAGAATAAAGCCAAGATTGGTAGGATCTATACCCACCGTAGGCGCAATCATTACGGCCAGCATCGCCGGATAAATAGCCGCGCACCCATTCTGCCCGATCGTAGCTCCTAATGAAGCCGAAAGGTTGGCATTTCCCTCATCCACACCAAGTTTGTCGATCTGCGTTTCCACATTCAGCGGAATAGTACCCGCACTGCTTCTTGAGGTGAACGCAAACGTAAGTACAGGCAATACCTTCTTTACATAAGCCAACGGATTGACACGTACAAATGAAATCAGTATCAAATGAATGATAAACATCGATATGAGCGCTACATAAGAAGCCAGCACGAACATACCCAGGTTCATAATCTCTTTCAAACTACTCGTAGCCACCACTTTTGCCATCAAGGCCAGGATACCGTAAGGAGTAAGGCGCAACACCAGCGTTACCAAACGCATCACCACATCATGGAGCGATACGACCAGGTTTTTGAAAAAATCGAACGAAGCCGGTTTTTTACGCTTCATACCCAATGCAGCGATTCCCAAAAACGCCGTAAATATCACGATGCCGATGGTTGAAGTGGGACGACTGCCCGTAAAGTCGAGAAAGACATTGGTCGGGATCAGCGATACCAGACGATCGGCCGCAGATTGCGTCTCCATATTGGTCAGCTTCGATTCCATTACCGCTCCCTGGGTCGTTTCGGAAGCACCCATCTGCAATCCCTCAACCGACAAACCGAATCCGTTTGCCGTAACGATACCTACCCCGGCCGCAATAACAGCCGTACCGATCAATACCCCCAGAATCAATCCGGTCATTTTGCCGAGCCCGTCACCCCCTTTTTTCAGGTTGATAATGGCAGACAATATCGAGATAAAAATAAGCGGAATCACAATCATCTGTAATAAACGAATATATCCTTCGCCTACGATGCTTGTCCATTCGAGCGTTTGCAGTATCTGCTCCTTACTATATAATACCTGTAAGAAAATACCATAAAGCACCCCTATTCCGGTAGCAGTAAAAACCCGTTTCGAAAAAGAAAAATATTTTTTCTGCATCCAGATCAGAACACCGATGATCAGCAGAAAAACGAGCAGATTTAAAATTGTAATTATCATTTATAGATCCGTTTAATTAGTAATGAAATATGTTTGCCCCTCAATTAATAACATCCGCCGTTATTTGAATGTTTTGAAAGAAGTCCTAAGATAATGAATCCGAATATTGCGGATGAAAATTCAACTAATTTTATAGAATCGCCGTTATTTATCGCTTCGACGAATCATAAAATTATAAAAATTCAAATTTATTCTAATTACTTATATTATTCCCTTCTAACTTTCAGGGGTGAGCACTGTTATACTGATGAATGAAAAAACACTTATTTATTCATTAAAGATAATAGTTATGAAAGATTTGAATTTTAGAAAAGGAGACGCAAAAAGTGAGGTTTATGGAACAAATGCGATGATTAATCCGGCTCCCGTTGATAAGATACCCGCCGGACCTACTACTTCCGAAGTAGCTTACCAGATGGTAAAAGATGAAACCTTCCCTCAAACTCAGCCACGGCTGAATCTGGCAACTTTCGTAACGACCTATATGGACGAATACGCTACCCGATTGATGAATGAGGCTATCAACATTAACTATATTGATGAAACCGAATACCCCCGTGTAGCCGTAATGGCAGAAAAATGTGTTAATATCCTTGCCAATCTATGGAATACGCCCGAACAGGCCAAATGGAAAGCAGGAGCCGTAGCAATCGGATCATCAGAAGCCTGTATGCTGGGTGGTGTTGCCGCATGGCTACGTTGGCGTGAACGTCGCATTGCAGCAGGCAAACCTTACGATAAACCGAATTTCGTGATTTCCTCCGGTTATCAGGTGGTATGGGAAAAATTTGCCGATTTATGGCAAATCGAAATGCGTACCGTGCCGCTGACACTCGACAAAACAACCCTCGACCCTGCCGAAGCAATTAAGATGTGTGATGAAAACACCATCTGTATCGTACCTATTCAGGGCGTTACATGGACCGGTTTGAACGATGACGTAGAAGCCCTCGACAAAGCGATTGACGAATACAATGCGAAAACAGGTAATGAAGTATGCATCCATGTAGACGCCGCCAGCGGTGGTTTCATCCTGCCATTCCTCGCACCCGAAGTTAAATGGGACTTCCGTTTGAAATGGGTATTGTCAATCAGTACCTCCGGCCATAAGTTCGGATTGGTTTATCCGGGATTGGGCTGGGTAGTATGGAAAGACAAAAAATACTTACCGGGCAAAATGGCCTTCAGCGTAAATTACCTAGGTGCCGATATCACACAAGTGGGTATTAACTTCTCGCGTCCGGCAGCTCAGATATTGGGTCAATATTATCAGTTTATCCGTTTGGGATTCGAGGGATACAAAGAGATCCAGACCAATTCGATGGACGTAACCAAATACCTGCACTCCGAAATCGCGAAAATGGCTCCATTCGTAAACTACAGCAACGATATTCCGAACCCGTTGTTTATTTGGTACATGAAACCGGAATATGACAAAACAGCCAAATGGACACTGTATGACCTACAACACAAACTACAGGAAAGCGGTTGGATGGTGCCCGCCTATACATTGCCGGATAATCTTGAAAACTTTGTCGTAATGCGTGTTGTATGCCGCCAAGGTATGAGCCGTGATATGGCAGATATGTTGCTAAACGATATCCGCAATGCCATTACCGAATTTGAAAAGCTCGAATACCCTACTCAAAGCCGTTTGGCTATTGAACGGAACGAAAAACAGAAAGAAGTATTTAACCACTCAGGTGTAAAAAAATAAATATGGATAAACAGATTTCTGTAGCGCAGATTCAGGATGCCGTAAATGAGGCATACAATCTGTATAAAACCAATACGGAAGGGGAGAATGCTCATTACATCCCCTTCCTGGCTAATGTGCCTAAAAACTTGTTTGGTATTTCGGTATGCTTACCGAATGGAAAAATGATAGAGGTGGGCGACACAACCTATAAATTCGGTATCGAATCGGTATCGAAAGTACCTACCGCTATCTTGGCGCTTAAACAGCAGGGAGCCAAAGTGCTGTTGGATAAAATCGGAGCTGACGCGACCGGACTGCCGTTTAATTCGATTTTCGCCATTCTGCTGGAAAACGACCATCCTTCTACCCCATTGGTAAATGCAGGAGCCATCAGTGCCTGCAGTATGATCGAACCGCTTGGTAAATCGGAAGATAAATGGTCGGCAATCGTGGAAAACATTACTGAGCTTTGCGGATCGTCGCCATTGTTGCTCGACGAGTTATATCATTCCGAATCGGATACGAACTTCAATAACAGAGCAATCAGCTGGCTACTGAAGGTATATAACCGTATTTATGACGATCCGATGATGTCGCTCGACCTTTACACCCGTCAGTGCTCGCTCGGTATTACCTGCGATCAGTTGGCGATCATGGGTGCTACCATGGCTTGCGGCGGAATGAATCCGGTTACGAAAAAACAGATTTTCGCACAAGACCTGGCACCTAAAATCATCGCTCTTATTTCGGCGGTAGGTTTCTATCAACACACGGGCGACTGGATTTATACGTCGGGTATTCCGGCAAAAACAGGAGTTGGTGGTGGTATCATGGGCGTAATGCCCGGCGTAATGGGTATTGCCGCATTCGCACCTCCGTTGGATGATGCGGGCAACTCGGTAAAAGCTCAGTTGGCGATCAAATATATTATGAATAAACTCGAGCTGAATATCTTCCACCCTGTACGACCTACAGTAGTGGAATAACCCTTAATCAATTAAAATGTATGGCAACTTCAACTAATGTCAAACAAATTGCCAAACTGGGAATCTTTACGGTAGCAATTATGAACGTCACCGCCGTAGTGTCTCTGCGTGGACTACCCGCAGAAGCCGAATACGGAATGAGTTCTGCTTTCTACTATCTTTTCGCAGCCATTGTCTTTCTGATTCCTACCGCACTGGTAGCCGCCGAGCTGGCCGCCATGTTTCAGGATAAAGAGGGCGGTGTGTTCCGTTGGGTAGGTGAAGCTTTTGGTAAGCGACTGGGATTTCTGGCTATCTGGCTACAATGGGTAGAAAGTACAATCTGGTACCCTACTGTATTAACGTTTGGTGCTGTTTCGATCGCATTCATCGGAATGGACCATACGACCGACCTGGCTTTGTCGTCGAATAAGATGTATACCCTGGTGGTTGTATTAATCGTGTACTGGCTGGCAACCTTTATTTCACTGAAAGGATTGGATTGGGTAGGAAAAGTAGCAAAAATAGGTGGTATGGTGGGAACCATCATTCCGGCTGGCTTGCTGATTATCTTAGGTATCGTTTATTTAGCGATGGGGGGAACTCCCCAAATGGATCTACACAGTAAATTCATCCCCGACTTAACTAATTTCGACAATCTGGTACTTGCATCCAGTATCTTCCTGTTTTATGCGGGGATGGAGATGGGTGGTATCCATGTGAAAGATATGGTGAATCCGGCCAAGAATTATCCGAAAGCGGTATTTATCGGTTCGGCAATCACCGTTATTATCTTCGTCTTGGGTACTTATGCATTAGGATTGATTATCCCGGCAAAGGATATCAACCTTACCCAAAGCTTGTTGGTAGGATTCGATAACTATTTCAAATTCCTGCATGCTTCATGGGCATCACCGATTATCGCCATCGCATTGGCATTCGGTGTACTTGCGGGTGTATTGACATGGGTAGCCGGTCCGTCTAAAGGTATCTTTGCAGTAGGCCGCGCCGGATATTTACCTCCGGTATTCCAGAAAACCAATAAAATTGGCGTTCAGAAAAACATCCTCTACCTGCAAGGAGCCGCAGTAACCGTATTGAGCTTACTGTTTGTGGTAATGCCGTCGGTACAGAGCTTCTATCAGATTCTGTCGCAGCTTACCGTTTTGTTATACCTGATTATGTATATGTTGATGTTTGCGGCTGTAATCGGGTTGCGTTATTCGATGAAAAAGGCGAACCGTCCATTCCGTATCGGGAAAAAAGGAAATCTACTAATCTGGATTGTTGGGGGAATAGGCTTTCTGGGATCACTCTTGGCATTTGTGCTGAGCTTCATTCCGCCAAGTCAGATTCAAACAGGTAGTAGCGTGGTTTGGTATACCGTATTATTTTCAGGTTGTGCTATTTTTGTAATTGCTCCGTTTATTATTTACGCAGCAAAGAAACCTTCATGGACATTACCGGGAAGTCAATTCCAACCGTTCCATTGGGAAGTTGATAAAATAAACGCACAAAATAATAACGTAACTGCTAATGATCCGAAAGCGGATACAAATGAGAAATAACAGTATTCTGATTTACAAAAAAGCGGTCGCCGAATTTTGGCGATCGCTTTTTTATTGATTTATTTTTCTGCTTTTGATCTGTCATAAATCGATGTATCGACTTTGAATACAAAGGAATTAAAGAATATCAGGCTAAAAGCGGCTAATCCGGTAACCATTATTCCGTTGAGAAAATAGGGGAAACTATTTGATTGGATATTCAGCACGATCTCCATCAGGCTAATAAAGAAAGGGGCGACCGTAATGGCTACATAATTGGCAGACAAAACAATTGCTAAATATTGAGTCGCCTTACGCGGATCGGGAACGATGTAGGTAGTTTTATCGTAAATGATTGGTTGAACAATACCATATCCTAATCCTTCTAATATCACTGCAAAAATATAAGAGCCGAAACTATGCCCATATCCCATCAAAAATAATCCGATCGCCATAAGCAGGATGGCTACAAATGCCGTAAAGTGCCGAAGCGTCCGGATGACGACAGGCAGAAAAAATCCGGGTAATGTAATTGACAAGAAAAACAACGATGTGACAATGCCAACTTCGGTAGAACCCAAATGATATTGCTGCATGGTAAACGGCAAATAATAAGATACAGCCATACATCCGTAAGTAACCATAAAATAAAAGAATACGACTCCGATCATTAACCGAAAAGATTCTTTTCCTTTAAAATGAAATTCTTCCGGGACGGTAGTTGCAGAAGCACCACTCATCGATGGCGAAGCAACCGGTGGTACTTGTAGCTTGCCATGGCGTTTGATAAATCCGGTTGTCAGAAAGGGCGACAAACACAATGGGACCAAGGGAACCAGATATACAAAAAACGGATAATGCCAACCGCTATTTCCCAGCCACCCGACCAGCAGGGTTGCAAAAATCAATGTAAAATTAGCAATTCCTGATTTTATCCCGAGTTGCTTCATCCGGTAATTCCCGGTAAAATATTCCGCAATTAATCCGGCTGCCAGCGGGATGACAGCACCGCATCCTATACCGAGTAAACAACTGATCAAAATCAGGGCCTCCATACTTTGGGCAAAGAAGTAGAGTATGGCACTCAATACATAAATACCTAACCCCGCTACCAAAATCATTATCTTATTTTTTGAAACCGACAGTTTCCCCGACAATAACACAAACGGGATAATAAACAGGTTGGGAAGAATGGTTAATAACTGAATCTCTAATTTTGAAACACCGGGAAAAACCCGGTCTAAGTCATCCATAAGCGGCGAAATTGCCAAACCCGGCAAATTGACTACCAACGAAATAGAAAGGATAGCCACTAAAGTTATGAACGGAAGTTGTCCTTTTCCGGTTTCTACATACTTCATTTATATAATTTTTTTATCTGATTTACCTTTTTCTACTAGATATATAACATTCGCCCCTATTGTAAGTTCTTTCCATAGTAAAATTAGACCGACATTATATGCAGTTTTATGAATAAAACTGCGCCGGGATGTTACTTTCGACTTATCCGTTATTGATTTAACGCTTTTACAATTTATATTTGTAAAAGTAAACATCACACTTAATAGCACGGTTGCTTTTTCCGATACACAATCAACGAATTCATCAATATCTAAACACTTAACGCATGCGAAAAACTTGTATTTTCACACTCATGGCAATGGCTGTTTTGCCTTTGTCGGCAAAGAAACTTCGCTCCTACGGCGACCGCACTGAATCAGTTTTTACAGAAACGCCGATTCATTTTAAACCGGACACTTATAACCGCGAGGGAATTAAGGCTGACGAAAACAATATCATTCATTTGGCTGACGGCCGTATTATCCTAAAGAAAATGCAGATTCCGGAGTACGAAAAGGATATGAACATCCTGCTTGACGTCTCACTCCGCTCGAATGGCGACCGTTGGGATAAAACCGGGTCTTTATTCATTCTGCCCAATGAAGCGGCGATTAATTTGTTGAGCGTAGCAAGTGGCGAACGAAAATTCCCTGCAATCGATTCGGTCCGGTACGAAAAGCTGAACGGTGTAGTTGCCGGCAAAGATTATGTTCCGACACTCGAATTATTACGATTTATGACTCCGTTCGGAGTTGGATATTACAGCAATGACACACTAAAAAGAAAGCCCATATTTGTAGACGGATGGGCCGAAAGTGTAGAATGGAGCCAAAATATAACAGAATACCGCTCTCGCCTGCAAGGCGAAGTATGGATTGGCGCTTTTATTGACTCATGGACACCGGAGGGTTATAAGATCAGTGTGAAACTAACCTATGATGAATTAGGATACAAAGAAGCCTTACAGCCGAAAACAAAGATTACCCCGATTTTGAATACATTGCCATATATCGGTTCGATGTCGGTGCCCGATATTTTTGCACGGAAACCCCTTGAAGTTCCTTTCGAAATACCACAGGGTGCAAAAAACGTACGATTAAAATATACAGTAACCGGACATGGCGGCCATTCGGGCGGTGATGAATTTACACCATGCGAAAATATTATTGAAGTAGACAACAAGGAGGTATATCGCTTTTTGCCATGGCGTACGGATTGCGCCACTTTCCGCAGATATAACCCTTCAACCTATGTTTGGCGCATTGACCGTGAGGAAGAATACCGCGATCCGGATACAAAAGAGATGAAAAAGCGTATGGTGAACGAACCGTTGGGATCATCCGATTTATCTCGCTCAAACTGGTGTCCGGGATCAGATGTGGTACCGGAAACAATTTCGCTTAAAGATATCAAACCCGGAGATCATACACTGACAATCCGTATACCGAAAGCAGAACCGGCTGTAGGTAATAAACTGAACCACTGGATCGTGTCGGCTTACCTTATCTGGGAAGAATAAAACAAAATATGCAATCGTTGATGATTGCTTAAACGCAAAAAGAGGAACCGGATGGCCGGTTCCTCTTTTTTGTTGTTTTAAAACGAACGTGCTTAAACCCTTAACGGATAAACAACAGTTCGCGATATTTTGGCAACGGCCAGATTTGATTATCGACCATCAATTCAAGCTTATCGATATGATAACGGATCGAGTCAAGATAAGGAGCTACTTTATCATGATAAGCAATTGCTTTATCACGCTCATGTGTAAGTTTGTTGGCATCCTTACGTGCGTTCACCATCGCCTGTACTCCCGATTTGATCTCAGCAGCATGGAAGGCGATCTTTTCGATGATCTCCATATCGGCAGCAGAAAGCGTTTCGTATTTTGTCGGGAAAACATCTTTCATCATGGTCACGTTCTCAAGCAATGAAGTCTGATAACGGGTAGCTACCGGAATGATATGGTTTTTAGACATATCTTCCAATACACGCGATTCAATCTGAATCATTTTTGCGTATTGCTCCCATTTTACCTCATTACGGGCATTCAACTCCACTTCGGTCATTACTCCGGTACGTGTAAACATGCCGATAGACGAATCTGAAATATAGTTATCGATAATTACCGGTACGCTTGTTTCACAATCCAGACCACGACGTGCAGCTTCCTCTTTCCATGCATCCGAATATCCGTTTCCATCAAAACGAATCGCTTTACACTCTTTGATATATTCTTTGAGGACCTCGATTACGGCAACTTCCATTTTCTCGCCCTCTACCATTTTCTTATCAACAGCAAGTTTGAAATCTTTAAGCTGATCGGCAACGGCCGCGTTCAAGGCAATCATCGCAGCGGCATTATTGGCAGAAGAACCAACTGCGCGGAATTCGAAACGGTTACCTGTAAATGCGAATGGAGAAGTACGGTTACGGTCGGTATTGTCTATCAATAATTCAGGAATCTGAATGATATCCAGCTTTTTACCGGCTTTGCCTTTCAATTCGATTTCGGTACCACTCGGATTCGCTTCGATAGCGTCGAGGACTTCCGACATCTGTTTACCAAGGAAAATAGAAACAATAGCGGGAGGAGCTTCATTTGCTCCCAAACGGTGAGCATTTGTCGCAGATGAGATGGCGGCTTTCAATAAACCGTTGTGTTTATATACGGCCATCATGGAGTTTACAAGGAAGGTTACAAATTGCAGGTTCTGCAGTGGAGTTTTTGCAGGAGCAAGCAATAAAACCCCGGTATCGGTACCGAGCGACCAGTTGTTGTGTTTTCCTGATCCGTTTACACCTTTAAATGGTTTTTCATGCAATAAGACACGGAATCCGTGTTTGCGTGCAATTCGCTTCATAACCGACATAATCAGCTGATTATGGTCATTCGCCAAATTGCATTCTTCGTAAATTGGAGCCAGCTCAAACTGATTCGGAGCAACCTCGTTATGACGTGTTTTTACAGGAATGCCTAATTTATGCGATTCGATTTCGAGTTCCTTCATGAAGGCAGCTACGCGCTCTGGAATAGAACCGAAATAATGGTCGTCCATCTGCTGATTTTTAGCCGATTCGTGTCCCATCAGGGTACGTCCGGTCATCAACAAGTCGGGACGGGCAGCGTAAAGACCTTCGTCAATCAAGAAATACTCCTGTTCCCAACCCAAATAGCAAACTACTTTTTTCACGTTCGGATCAAATAGTTTACAAACGTCGGTTGCTGCTTTATCCACCGCATCCAATGCTTTCAACAACGGAGCTTTGTAATCGAGCGACTCACCTGTATAAGCGATAAAGATGGTAGGGATACAAAGTGTGTCGCCATCAATAAACGCAGGCGAAGTCGGGTCCCAGGCCGAATACCCACGTGCTTCAAAAGTATTGCGAATTCCACCATTTGGAAATGAAGAGGCATCCGGTTCTTGCTGAACGAGCAGCTTTCCACTAAACTCTTCTACCATTCCTCCTTTGCCGTCATGCTCTACAAAAGCATCGTGCTTTTCTGCTGTTCCTTCCGTCAGAGGCTGAAACCAATGGGTATAATGGGTTACTCCCATACTCATTGCCCACGCCTTCATTCCTTCCGCTACGTTGTCGGCAGTTTTTCTGTCGAGTGGCGCACCATTGTCCATACAATTAGCGAGCGCATCGTAGGTTTTCTTATCGAGGTATTTATACATTTTCTCTCTGTTGAAAACGTATTTCCCGTAATAATCAGAAGGTCTTTCGGTTGGAGGAACGACTTCTTTAGCTCTTTTCTTAAAAGCTTCTTCAACTACATTAAAACGTAATTCTGCCATAAAGCTGGTGTAAAATATGTATTTAGGTTGTCTAAATGATGAATCCGCAATTTTTTAATTGATCGTCTCCGGTTCTTACAAAAGATGAATATTGTGTTGCGCACAAATATGCACCTGCTCTTCGGGCCAGATACTTGCCTGTACTTCGCCTACGTGTGCTTTTTGTAAAAAGAACATACATAAACGCGACTGGCCGATTCCGCCACCTATTGAAAGTGGAATACGATCCTCCAAAAGTGCTTTATGAAATTCAAGTTCAGCCCGTTCAGGACAGCCTGCAATTTCCAACTGACGAAGCAAAGCGGTTTTATCCACACGAATTCCCATTGAAGAGATTTCGAAGGCACACTCCAGTAACGGATTCCAGAAAATGATATCTCCATTCAACCCTTTATAACCGTTTACGGTAGGAGTTGTCCAGTCATCATAATCGGGCGCACGTCCGTCATGTTTTTCGCCGTTTTGCAATACCCCGCCGATGCCGATAATAAATACGGCCCCGTATTGGCGGGCAATCTCAGTTTCGCGCTCTTTCGGTGTAAGATCCGGAAATAACTCAAGGAGCTCTTCCGAATGTATGAAATGAATATTTTCAGGCAACTGAGGGGTTATATGAGGGTGTGCTTCATAAACCAGACGTTCCATCTCTTTCATGGCCCGGTAGATTTTCTCAACGGTCTGTTTCAGAAAATCAAGGGTCCGGTCAGCTTCAGTAATGGTTTTCTCCCAGTCCCACTGATCCACATACAATGAATGAAGATTATCAAGATCTTCATCCGCACGAATGGCGTTCATATCCGTATATAAACCATATCCCGGTGCTATTCCATACGCCCCAAGCTTCATCCTTTTCCATTTCGCCAGCGAATGTACAACTTCTGCGCGACGATCGCCCATACATTTGACAGGAAAAGTTACCGCTCTCTCAACTCCATTCAAATCATCATTCAGTCCGGTACCTGATAAAACGAACAAAGGCGCTGTTACACGTCTAAGGTTCAGGCTATCCGACAAACGATCTTGAAAACTCATCTTCACCATCTTAATTGCCTGCTCTGTTGTTTCAGGCAATAACTTTAGCTTATAGTACTTAGGTATGATCAAAGCCATAGTGATCTTCTTTCTATTTGATTGATAACTTAATTATTTTTTTAGTTATTATTTTAAAACAAGGGCATACCCGCATCCCTGCGAGCTGCCCCTAACAGAAATAAAACAACAACTGAATGCACAAATATACAAAAATGTTTCACACCATCTCTAAAATAAATTCTTTTTGCCATCATTTTATTTGATTAAGTTGCATTTTTCTCCATAAAAGACACTTTTTACACAATTATAGTAACCAAAAAGACAAAAACAAACGAATTTAGTATCAGTTTTTACGATAACTACGCCATGCCCAAAAATTGAAAACAAGTGCAAAAATAGATAGCGCCATCCCCTCTGGCCACAACTCTAAAAAAGTAGTGCCTCGCAAATATACCGCACGCATAATCTCAATAAAATAACGGAGTGGATTGAAATAAGTAAGGATCCGGGCCCAAAGCGGCATACTGGCGATCGGTGTAAAAAGGCCGCTCATCAAAATAAACACAATCAGGAAGAAGAACATCACGAACATCGCCTGCTGATAGGTTTTCGATTTGTTCGAGATAATCAGTCCGAATCCGGAAATCAGGATCAGAAAAAGAAAAGCGTAACCATATAACGTAAGCAGAGAGCCCACCGGAAACAGATTGTAAACTATTTTTCCCAACAGAATACAAAAGGACAGAATAAGCATTCCCAATACCCAGTAAGGAATCAGCTTCGATAAAATAAACAGCAGTTTCGGAACAGGCGTCACATTCATCTGCTCAATCGTTCCGGTTTCTTTTTCGCCCACGATATTGAGGGCAGGTAAAAATCCGCAAATCAACGTCAATATGATTACAATCAATGCGGGAATCATAAATATTTTATAATCCTGGCGGGGATTAAAGCGATTAATTACCGTTATATCGACAGGAAGCTGTATTGAAATGCCTCGCTCTTTCTGAAGCTCATCGCTAAAGTCATTAATAATGGCAGCCAGATAAGAGCTTCCCAAAGCTCCCTTCATCCCATCGACGGTATTGGCAGCAATCAATACCTGTCCGTGTCTTTCACGAATAATCTGCTTATCAAAACCGTTGGGAATTTCAAGGATAATATCGGCATCTCCTGCTTCTATCGCCGCCAACCCCGCATCAAAAGAATCGTTCATCCCGACAAAACGAAAGTAGCCGGATGCCGATGCCTTATTCTTCAGACGCATGGATAATTGCGACTGATCATTATCGACGATGGTCAGATTGATATTGCGTATTTCCATATTCACGGCCCAGGGAAACACCAGCATGATCAGCAACGGATACATCACCAGCATCTGGGGTAAAAACAGATTACGACGCAACTGCTTTATCTCTTTTTCTATCAAATATCGGATGATCATCTATTCTAAGCGGTTTTTAAATTTCAAAATACTGCCAATTGTCAAAATCAATGCCATTGCCAGCATTACAAGAATCTCTTTCCAAACAAAAGCAAAACCGAGCCCTTCAATCATAATTTTACGAATTGCACGGATATACCATTTTGCCGGAATGATATTGGAAAATGAGCGTAAAATCCAAGGCATGTTTTCGGTGGGAAAAATCAATCCCGAAAATACCATGACAGGCATCATCAATATCATCCCCGACATAAGCATCGCCGCTACCTGTGTTTTTACCAGCGTAGATATCAGAATACCCAATGCAAGCGATACCAGAATAAACAGGAGCGTTACGGTGAGCAATGTCCCCAAGTTGCCGACGATAGGCACATGAAGCAAGAAACGGGCTAACAGAAGAATCGTGGCCATGTTTATACACGACAGGATAAAATAGGGTATCGTTTTGGCAAGAATCACAAAAAACGGTCGTACAGGCGATACCAGTAACACCTCCATCGTTCCCATCTCTTTTTCCCGGACAATAGAGATGGAGGTCATCATCGCACACAATAGCATCAGAATCATCCCCATCACCCCCGGCACGAAATTATAGGCCGACTTCATTCCCGGATTATAGAGTAATTTGATTTCAGGAACGATTGCAGAAGAAGCCTTTTGGGAGCGAGGTAACATATCTTGCAGCTCCTGCTTAATAATTTGGGAAGCATAGCCGGTAAAAAGGGTGGCCATATTGGCATCCGTAGCATCTGCCAGCAACAGGATATTGCCATTGTCGGGTTTCTGTAAAAATAAGGAGGGATAAATAATAACCAAATCAACGGCTTGCTTTCGCAACAGCTCGTCCGCTTCCTGTGGATCGGATAAAAAAGAGGTGACGACCATGTTTTCGTTTGCGTCGATCCGTTCCGTTAATTTTCGGCTGACCGAATTACCCGAAGCATCATAGATGGCTACGCGCACATTTTTCACTTCATTTGTCAACGCAAATCCGAATAAGATAATTTCAACAATCGGCATCCCCAGCAAGATCAGCATCGTACGCTTATCCCGCAGAATATGATAAAACTCTTTTCTGACAAATGAAAAAAAAGACTTCATAACGATTCGGTGTTTTTTGCTTTTCGTGCCAACAGATAAAATACCTCATCCATCGTCGATACATTAAAATGGGTTTTTAATGCCAAAGGGGTGTCTAACGCTTCTATCTGCCCATCTACCATAATAGATACCCGATCGCAGTATTCGGCCTCGTCCATATAGTGCGTGGAGATAAAAACTGTAATTCCTTTTTCTGCCGCCTGATAAATCATTTCCCAAAAACGACGACGCGTAGCCGGATCCACGCCCCCTGTGGGTTCATCCAAAAATACGATGCGCGGTTCATGAAAGATCGCAACCGAAAAGGCAAGCTTCTGCTTCCATCCCAACGGCAAGCGTGAGACCAATGTATTTCGCTCTGATTCAAAACCAAGCTCTGCGAGTAACCGGTCTGTTTTTTGTCGGATAACAGGCTCTTTTATACCATATATTCCTCCGAAAAGCCGGATATTCTCCCACACCTTCAGATCTTCATAGAGTGAAAATTTCTGACTCATATACCCGATATGCCGTTTTATCAGTTCAGATTGCCGGCAAATATCAAAACCGGCCACTTGTCCCGAACCGGAAGTGGGACGGCTCAATCCGCAAAGCATACGCATGGCTGTCGTTTTCCCGGCACCATTGGCTCCCAGAAAACCAAATATCTCACCCTGTTTCACATCAAACGATATCCGGTCTACAGCCGTAAACGAACCAAATTTTTTGGTCAGATCGCGGGTTTCTATCACATTCATCTGTATCTGATTTATTTTCATACTCAGGTCGGATGTTTCTTATCCGACAGTAAGGTTCGATTTTACTCTTGCGTATATTTCATAAAGCAATCTTCAATCCCCGGCAATATCTGTTGTATTTCCGTATTCTCCCATCCGGCTGTTCGGAAACGTTGCGTTAACTGTAAAAAATCAGTTTCCGGTTTAAATGTAACATGGAGGCTATCACCAAAGGAGAAGCAAGTTTTTACCTCCGGTTGTTTGCGCACGTAGGGTAACAATTTACCCGGATTCGGAGTGGAGATGCGCCATAAAGGCTCTTCATATTCATTTCTGATCTGTTGTGGGGTACCTGATTTCAGAAAACGACCCTCTTTCATTAAAGCAATCCGATCACACAGATTCGCTTCATCCATATAGGGAGTCGCAACCAAAATCGCGATATTTTCTTTTTGCAGCACCTTCAGGTTTTCCCAGAACTCTTTCCGCGATACCGGATCTACCCCTGTTGTGGGTTCATCCAGAAACAATACGTCGGGTTTATGAATCAAAGCGCAACATAAAGCCAACTTCTGCTTCATCCCTCCTGACAAATCGGCTGCTTTTCGCTTACCGAACGGCTTCAGTCGGTCATAAATGGGGGCTATCAACGAATAGTTCTGTTGAATTGAAGTCGCAAACAAGGTAGCGAAAAAGCGGAGATTCTCTTCGACCGATAAATCGGGATAAAGCGAAAAATGTCCGGGCATATATCCAACCCGTTTTCTTATTTCGCGATAGTTTTTTACAATATCCCATCCCACTACTTCGGCAGAGCCGCTGTCGGGTAATAACAGCGTCGTCAGAATTCGGAAAAGAGTAGTTTTACCAGCACCGTCCGGACCAATCAGGCCAAACATTTCTCCGGGTTTTACATCGAAGGAAAGTGCAGACAGAACCTCTACTCCGTTATAACGCTTGGTGAGATGATCCACCTTGATTGCCGACTCCCCTCTGGCATTATTTACTAAAGTGTACTCCTCCATACATGCCAATCTTTACATAACCGTCATTTTGTATCCGTATTTTTATGGGATATACCAAATTCGCCCGTTCATTTTTGGTCTGAATCCCTTTGGGAGTAAACTCTGATTTATCACCAATCCAAACGATTGATCCCTGATAGGTACGAATATTGTCTTTGCCAAAATCAGCAACTACTTCCACCGACTGATTGAGTTGCAACCCTGCCAACTGGTCGGAAGTAACATACACCCGCAAAAAAGGAGATTTCATATTCGCTATTTTAAATAATGGGGTCCCGGGCATCGCATATTCGCCCGCTTGGGCATATTTAGTCATGATCATTCCCGCAACCGGAGCTTTGATACGACATTTTGCAATCATATCTGACAATCGGGCAATTTGGAGCACTACCGATTCGGATTCATCTTTTACTCCCCGGTTATTTTGCCCGAGTGTTGTGAGCTGGGCGTTCAACTGTTTTTGGAGTACCTGCAACTGTGTATCGATATCATCCACCTGCTTTTGAGTAGCGGCATGATGTTCAAACAGGTTTTGAAACCGTTCTTTCTCGCGCTGTTGTTTACGTATCTGTTCCTGCAATGCGGCAATCTGTTTACCGATATCAATGCTTCGGGTATTAACAGCGCGGTTGCTCGCGATCAACTGCTGCCTCTGCAATACCAATTGAACCGAATCAATGACTCCGACAAATTGGCCGACCGACACATTTTCGCCCTCTTCCGCATCAAGCGAAAGAATTTCACCCTGTACTTCGGCCGATACGACAACTTCGGTTGCCTCAAAAGTTCCGGTCGCATCATATTCGCCGGTTGTCCGGTGGCAAGCACTCGCGGCGCCCAAGCCAAACAAGCATAAACAAAAAACGGCAATCTTATTCATGATTGATCAGTTGTTTCATTTTCCAGATAATTTGTAAAGACTCTATTTCGTGAATCGCTTTTTGCTGCATCGCCCTGTTTTCGGTAGAGATATCACGCAATAAATCATTGATGAGAATCGTTCCGTTTTGCAGCTTGGCCTCTGAGGCACGCACGATATTGCGTCGCAGCCGGATAATTTCATCATCCTGCCGCATCAATTCGAATACACGTTTTAGCGCTTGCTGTTCGCTGGCAAGTTGCAGATTGGTATTAAATAAAAATACTTCGCGCTCATTACGCAGGCGCGACAATTCGTTTTGAAGCAATGCCCTATTATTTTTTAACGAATAAAGATTTCCGAACGAATAACTCAGCCGAATCCCTGCAAGCCAGCCAAAATCGAATGCATTACGCAGCATATTAAGGCCGGGACGCCCATAAATACCCTGTACAAAAGCACTCAATACCGGCATATTGGTTGCCCGAAGTTGTTTGTATCTGATTTCGGTCAACTGCCGTCCTGCATCAAGCAGCCCTAATTCCGGGCGCCGGTTATGCCATTGCCCGGGAATGACTCCAGAAGGGCGCATAAATGCCGTTTGTCCGTCCAGATTCAGGCCTGTCAGTAAAGAAAGCATCTGACAAAAGCGGACGATATCCGATTTTAAAACAATTTCCTGTTGGCGCGCATCCAGTAAAGCTACCGATACCTCATCCACATCCGTTTCGGTAGCTACCCCATAGGTAACACCGCTGCGTATGTATTCCTGATTTCTTTGCAAGTCGTCCTGCAATATCCGGTTTAGCGAAAGTTGCTCTCGGAGTAATAATATGCCAAAATACAATTCATCCACCCGCTCATAAATCGGATACATATTTACCTCCCACTCTTTCGCTTCCACTTCTCCTTGTTGTGCCGTAATTAATTTGCTCGTACGAATACGGCCTCCGTCATAAATGAGCTGATCTATTTCCAACTGCGTCCGGTATTGATCTTTACTCAGTTCGGGTATATCCAAACCGGGGAGTTTTACCGGAATGGTTGTCACTTCCGATTGCAGCGTAGCCTGAGCTCCGAACGAGGCTTGGGGAAGATATTGCTTTTTCAGATTCGATAATTTATAATGCGTACTTTCCCGAATCAGATTATATTTCCGGATCAGCGGATAATTAGCATACGCGCTATCCCTACATGCAGACAAAGAAACCTCACGTAGTTGTCCCGAAAGAAACGATGGATATAAAAGGAATATAAAAAACGCCATACCTCCCACTATTCGGGAAGTACGACGCTTAAATCCGCTCATAATATGTTTTCCTATTCTTTTCATGGATTATCTCTGTGTTACATAACACATCCTACCGGACTATTTTAATCCTTTCAATAAATCCTTTACTGCATCTTTAACATCCGAACCAAGAGAGGATCCGATAGCCTTCGTATCAAGCGTTACCTGTGGGGATTTAAATGTGCCGGTTATTTTAAAAGGAACGCTTTTTATTTTCAGACCTAAAATAGAAAGGCCTTTGCCTCCGGGTGTAATCGTACCCGTATAATCGATCGTCTGGTCGAGTCCGGTATTGCCACCCAATGTCATAGCGATATCTCCTACACGCATTTCAAACGGATCAATATGAATCAGTCCGTCGCGCACTTTAAATTTCAGATCCAGATTTTTCGGAGCAATCTCTTTCAAAGCAGGATATTTCAATGCGTCCGCAAGTTTATCGAGCGCGGCTACCCCGGAAATACGGACATCCGAACTTTGCAGCGATCCGTTTGCATCGACACTTTTCAGGTCGGGCGTCATGCCGGGTAATAAACGGCTTTTCAATCCGAGCGTCATGACATAAGTGCCCTGCGTATTTTCAAATATCGGAGCCATCTTCTGTAAGGAGGATATCGCCTGGAAGGTTTTGGCAAAAGAGGCATGCTGTATCTGCAATCCCATATCCACCGTCGGGGTTTCGGGACGAGTACTATCATAGATTCCGGCCACCCCGACCGAACCGTCGAATGCATTAAATGTAATTCCGTTCAATATTGCTTTCCCCCCTTTCACCTGCATTTTTCCTTTTACATCGGTTATTCTGATTTTATCCATTACGACCTCCTTAAGGCTTAATTCGGTAGTCAAATCCAGATTCGCAGGTATCACCAAAAGGTGGGGGGCCACACTGTCTGCCTTTATTTCGGTTGATGCGACTTGTACGGAATCGGCCGGGGTCATAAAATCATTCACACACAGATAGTCGGATGTGATCAGAAGCGATCCTTTCAGAGTTTCCTTCTTTAATACATACGGGATAAACTGCTCGAGCCTACCGGTCATTCGCACATTATTTTTCCCCATCGAAGCATCAAAGGCCTGTAGCTCTACAAACTTAGGGGTAAACACCAATATTGCCGATCGAACAGCCAGCGGTTCACCGGAAGTACGTTTCAAATCGAACCCGTCCAATTGTAGTTTTCCCTGGGCGGCAAGTTGGTCGTATTGTTTTTTGTCAATCTGAGCCATTGATCCTGCCACTTTCAGATCGGTTGTTAATATCCCATCAAGCATCAGACTATCCGGCAATGGATATACTTCTTTTAATTTCGACAAATCGATTTTACCGAACGCCGTCATATCAAACAACATATCCGTTTTAAAACGGGTAGCCGAAGCGGTCATATCAAACGGATTGCCGGCTAATAAAAAATGTAATTTATCAACGGATGCTTTTACCTGATCCAACGATCCACCTCCCGACTCAAGCTGCGCATGAATCTGAATATCACTCACCGACTCATTGAAATGAGTATAATGAAAGGCACCATTCTCTACAGTCATATTTGCCTTAAATACAGGCAATATACCTCTTTTCAAGATTCCTTTTGCCATGGCATCCATCCGGACACTCCCCTCTGCCTTTAGTTTATCGAAATCGTTGCGGTAAATGGCAGGAACTAACGACAACATTTCTCTGAAGGTGATTTGTGAAGTATTCAACTTCAAGTCCATATCCATTTGTGTGGAATCAGGAAAAGCAATCCACCCGTCAAATGATGTCTTAATGGCATTCAAGCCGATCTGATTCTCTTTAAACGTAAAGCGTTTATTGGCCAAATCGGCATCCATATTAATCGTTGCGCTCAGACGCATCTCTTTGACATAAGTAGTATGGTCCATCATAACAGATGCGCTGCCCACTTCGAGATTCGTTTGCAGATCGGTTCGGTCGGCATCCATATTACCGGAAAGTTGCAAATCCATTTTTTCAAAATCGAAATCCGTCCCGGCCGGAATATCTTTGTAACGGATCGATGCGTTTTTGATGCGGAATTTTTTGAGATGAAGCGTCAGTGCCGATTCGTCGGCCTCTACCCGTTTCTCTGATCCCTCTTCCGGTTTGCTTCGTACGATTTCCCAGTTTGCCTTTCCCTGGGCATTGACCAGCCCTTGAACCAATGGATCGTCAATCAGAACCTCTTCTATCTTAAATCCGCTATTACCCAACAAACTTAGAATATTTACCGTAGCTTGTATCTTCGACGCAGACATCAACGTGTCACCCTCAAATGGTTTATTCCCCACAATCGAAACGTTTTTCACTAAAATAGACGCATCCGGAAAGTTCCGGAATAAACTGATTGATAAATCTTCAAAATCGAACCGGGCATCCAGTAATTCGTTTGCCTCCAACTTTACCATTTGGTCTATTTTACTTTTCATAGCCAACGGTATGACAAGCATCAAACCCAAAAGCGCTCCGATTATAATTAAAACTATTTTAAAACCTCTTCTCATCTCTAACACAAATTAGAATAATATACCGCAATTACTATTTGTAATACAAAATAATATAAAATATTTATTTAACCCGCAGATAATGAATCAAATTACCATTCCCCTTTCTAAAAATAAAATAATCTGAATTCTTAAGTCAGATTATAACTTATCTTTACACTCGAATCATTACAAATTCATCCTGCTTAATCTAATTTACACACATCTTTTCATTATGAATCTTATTTCTACGGATTTCAGAATACTTATTGTCGATGACATACCTGCCAATATTCTTTTATTAAAAATCATTCTGGAAAAAGAAGGATATCAGGTTGAAACTGCCGAAAGCGGTGAAGAAGCGCTCCTGAAAATAGACGAACAATTGCCCGATTTGATTTTATTGGATGTCATGATGCCTGGAATGAGCGGGTATCAGGTTGCCGATATAGTTCGCGAACGTGAAGAATGGAAAGAGGTGGGTATCATATTCATTACTGCATTAACCGGCAGCAATAATGTGGTAGAAGGATTCAAGCATGGCGGCAACGATTATATTTCGAAGCCATTCAATAAAGAAGAGTTTCTGATTAAGATCAAACATCAGCTCTCTCTATCAGAGGCTAAACGGCTAATTAAGCTTGAAAATGAAAAACTGCAAAAAACGATACAATCCCGGGATACGCTTTATTCGATCATCGCCCATGATTTACGCTCTCCGCTCGGATCAATCAAAATGACGCTCAATACGCTTTCGTTATTGATTACCGACGAACAAATCGGCGAAGACCTGCGGGAAATGCTGAAGTCTGCCAATAAAACCACCGAAGATCTTTTTTCGTTGCTTGATAACTTATTGAAATGGACCAAGAGCCTGACCGGTCGTTTGAATGTTGTGTTTCAGGAAATGAATCTTGTAGAGATAATCAGCGGTATCGCACAGGTTTTTGAAATCGGAGCCCAACTAAAAGGAATCCGTATTGAAATAGAAAGTCCGGAAATTGCGATTACTCATTGTGATGTAGACATGATTAAAACCGTTATCCGCAACCTGCTTAGCAATGCCATTAAATTCAGTAATGCCAATAGCGTAATCCGGATAAAAATAGCATGCAACGACGCGCGCGTCGAAGTGCATATCAGCGATCAGGGAATCGGAATGAATCAGGAGCAACAACAAAAACTGATCGCCCGTGAATCGTTTACCTCTTATGGTACAAAAAATGAAGAGGGATCAGGGTTGGGATTAACCCTTTGCCGTGATTTCATCCAGAAAAACAACGGTAGTTTCTGGTTTACATCCGAACCCGGCAAAGGATCAACATTCAGCTTCGCCCTGTCCCTCAGCCAACCGATGGCTTAATATTTATGTTTTGTGCATACCGATTCAATATCGAACCCGATGCTGTCCGGTTTTCGGGCACTTATAAAATGCACATATGAAATTCCGTGTTGAATCGCGTTTTGTAACGGCAATTCACAAACCGGCCTCTTTTGTTTATCTACAAAAACCCGTGCGAGTGTTTTGCCGTCGTTGAGATCCCATTCGATACGAAGCGTATGAAACCCGTTATCTTTGATACCCAATTTCTCACGGCTTAAAGGGAGCGTATACGACGAAAACCAGGTCGCTGTCGTATCGGTAGGATTGAACCAACAATCATTCAACATCAGTTCGCCACCCCGCGAGCCTTCGGGAATACGGATTGACGTAATAAAAGCACCTCTTTTCAACGCCGGAAAATTCCATACCGCACCCTCTCCCGAGTACAATAAAGAATCGTTTTGAGCATGTTTCAGATTCAATATGCGTTTCTGTTTTTTTGAAGGATGCGAAAGCAATGTTCCGCCCTCTTTGCGATTATATCCGCAATGCCCTTTAATCCCTTTATAATACTGAAATACAGACCAGTCTTCCAATCCGTTGTCAAAACTACACGCACGTTCTTTCTCATAAAGCCAATCGGGCGAAAAACGGATTATTTTTCGATGCAGGTCATGCTGGCCGATCGCCATCACAATATGCCCGTCGCCGGTTTCTACGGCTTGTGTTTGATGCACACTCTTATCCATCCCTTTTGTATCTCCGAAATTTGATGCATTTCTTCGCTCGTCCAGAAAAAGTTCACGACATCCGATCCAGCTTTTCCCGTCGTCTTCCGAGATCGCCGCATGCAGCACATTCCGGTTGGTAAACACATCATCCCATACTCCGTTTGCAGTAGCCAGTTCGGGCAACGGTGTAGTATTGTTCCATACGAAAAGTAATCTGCCGTCTTTTAGGCGCGTAAAGGCAGGCATCGTTATCGTACCGTAAAAAGGAGCGGGTACGGGGGTTGTCCAGGTTTCACCGCCATCATAAGAATAAGATTGGTAATGGGTATCCTGAGCAGTTCGCATCACCATCCATATACGGCCATCGTTCAGTTCGGCCAAAGTTGGCTCTACCGCATCGTGATTCCAGCGGATACCTTGATGAAACGCCTCTTTTTTATGCTTTGGCACATTTACTTTCTGTGATTCGTGCCAGGTGATTCCGTCATCGTCCGAATAAAGCACGCGTGCACCGTTATGGGTGGCCTTATCAGCTCCGGCATAGTGTGTCGCTACCAGAATCCGTTTCCCTCCGCGAATAAAGAGAGGGGGCTTAAGCATGATCAGGGCGTTGTCTGAAACTTTCGAAACAGTAGAAGTGCCAGATTCATCCGCATTATAACGCACGCAATACACCCCTTTTCCATGATTAAACAGGCGCACCATCGTATTGGTCAAAGGGTTGCAGTTATCGGCAAAATAAAGCGAATCGGGTACGGCAACCTTCTTCCAGGTCTGCCCGTCATCATGACTCGACAGATAAAAATGACCCGGTTCGGCCTGTTCTCCATAATTATAGTGTCTGATTTCGCCGTCTTTCATTTTGGTCAGGCCAATATAGGCGTCGGAGGGAGCTTTCGCCACTACTTGTGGAGCACTTTGAGCAAATAAGTAACAAGGGATACAACATGCTGCCAAAAGCATCTTGTATCTGCAAAATGTGAGATACATAGTAAATAGTTATCGGTTGATATTTGATTATTTGATAAGCACGTCTGTCCATTTGCCCCCGATCAATTCGCGTACTTGCGTTATGCCCGTTTCTTTAAGAGCCTGCAAAGCCTGCGCACGACCATCGTTGATTTTTTCGGGATAATGGGCATCCGAATTAACCATCAAAGGGATATTCAACTCCTTCAGCAAATCAAAATGAATCCGATTCGGAAAGAAAAATCCTTTTTCGGAAAACGCTTTGGTATTTACCTCCATCATCAATCCTTTTGATGCGATCAATGAAAAGTATGTACGCACTTTCTCACGATACCACGATTGTTCGGTAATGTGCGGATCGCAGAAAGAGGCATTCATGGATATTTTATCGGCATGTCCGATAATATCGATACCTCCGGTTTCCACCATGCGCATCAGTTTATCGAAGTAGCCGATTACAACGCCTTGCAAATCATTTTCGAACCGATCAGCAATTTTTTGTTTGAACTTTTCGGAAGACACATCCAGGTCGGCAAGGTTTCCGTTCGGGTCTTCCAACAAATGTACCGACCCGATGCGATAATCAAGTGGCAACTCTTTGAAAAACGGAATACCGGGATGATGCTGCTCTGTCAGATAATCTATTTCCAATCCGACATACACCTCGATCTGTGTGGCATATTTTTGCTTCAACTCTTCTATCCGGGAAATATAAGCATCAATATCGGCCATCTCCATACTCCAATGAGTTGAAAACGGAAGGGGCGCATGAGAAGAAACCCCATACGAATAAAAGCCCTGGCGAATCGCTTCCTGAATGAAAGCTTCCGCATCGGCGCGACCATCACAGAATGAGCAATGGCTATGGTAATTAGTTAAATTATTCATGAAAACAGGCGGAATATAAAACGAAGCTAAGATACAATATCTTTTCTCAAACCAAAACATCCGCCAATCCGTGAGCGTTATTATTCTATAATGAATCCGCTATGGAAACTACTCCGCATAATACGCTTTGGACAATCGGCCATTCTACCCATTCGATCGAAACATTTATCGAAATGCTTCAAGCTGCCGACATTCAGATATTGGCAGACATCCGCAGGTTGCCGGGTTCGCGCAAATATCCTCATTTTAATCAGGAGGAACTCGAACTTACCCTCTCTCGCCACGGCATCCGATATGTATATATCCCGGAACTTACCGGGCGACGCAAAGTACAACCCGGATCGCAAAATACGGCTTGGCGCAACCGCTCTTTTCAGGGATATGCCGATTATATGGAAACGTCCGAGTTTATGCACGGCGTAAATACGCTGATGCGCATTGCCGAAGAATACCGTACGGCCATCATGTGCGCCGAAGCAGTATGGTGGCGCTGTCATCGCTCTATGGTAGCCGATTACTTCAAGTCGGTGGGGTGGACCGTCATTCATATCACCGGCGTAAACCAAAGCCGTCTGCACCCTTATACCGGTGCGGCAAATGTAAGTGAAGGTAAACTTAATTACCATCCGTCTCCGTCTGATAAGTAATTTTTCTATCTTTGCTTACTAATATCTTAAAATCAAGACTATGCGCAAGTTTATATTAATGCTCTTCGGAGCTCTCATGACCACACTCGGAATGGCACAGACTACTAATTTCAAATCGGTTGATAATGCCGAATTTGCCAAGACTATTGAAAATAAACAAACTCAGTTAATTGATGTGCGTACCCCTGCCGAATACAAAAGCGGTCATATCCCCGGTGCTGTCAATATCGATATAAAAGGAGCTGACTTCGACTCAAAAACAGCAGCGCTCGATAAAAGCCGCCCGGTTGCGGTATATTGCCGTAGTGGCGCCCGAAGCAAAACGGCTGCCCGCAAACTGTCAGAAAACGGATTCCAGGTAATTGAACTGGATCGGGGCATTACAAACTGGAACGGCGAAACCACAAAATAATTCGCCTGCAACTAAACAGAAAAAGGATAATCCCGACTTAACTCGTGATTATCCTTTTTTATATCTGTCAAGGCCATATTCAACATTATTGGGTTCAAAAACAACGCTCTCCTATCGATGTAAGATCACTCCGAATGATGCATTCAAGGTGAGTCGGTTCTTGTAATAGTCGTTATACATTTGTTGAAAGCGGGGACCAATTCCTAAATAAAAATAAGGATATTGCGGAAGCGCAAACCAGCGCAATCCTAAATCGTAATAAGCGAAATTCCATTTATCCTGATTGTATATAGTGCTGCCGACACTCGCATTAAGCTCGAGGTTCGGATTCGCCCGATACGCCAGATTTAAACCCAAAGGAGTTTGTGTACGGTAATTTTTACCCGTATGGTATAACCCCACAACCATATCCAACTTCAACCGTAACGCCAATTTTTCGGTAAAAGCATAGCCGGGAGCAATTGTGAGATAAACATCCGAGTAATTCGAGCTGTTAATTCCCGGACCTCCCGAAAAACTAAATTCGCCTTGCCAACTACCGGGTTGATAAGATTGTGGATAAACGGTCAAAGCACACACCACTAACAGAAATGTTGTAAATACGACTTTTTTCATAATGTTTATTTTTTCACTCAAGGCTTACACTATTACACCTTAAGTATTTATTAAATAATCATTTATGAAAATAACTAATTATATTTGAATAACAAAATAAAACAAAACAAACAAAAAAATGTCCGGAATATAAAATTCCGGACATTCTAATTTTTATAATGTAATCAAACGAAAAGATTACTCTTCGTCATTATCATCTTCCTTCATATTGTGATATACGCTCTGTACATCCTCATCTTCTTCGAATTTTTCAAGCATCTTGTCAAGAACAGCACGCTGCTCTGCAGTTACTTCTTTCAAATCGGTCGGGATGCGCTCGAACTCTGAGCTAACGATTTCGAAACCTGCTTCTTCAAGATATTTCTGAATAGCAGCGTATGATTCGTATGCCCCGTAAAGAATTACTTCGCCTTCGTCAGCAACGATTTCGTCAACACCGAAATCAATCAATTCAAGTTCTAGCTCCTCAAGATCGAGACCCTCTTTTTCTTTTACCTTGAATACAGATTTATGATCGAAAAGAAAATCCAAAGAACCAGATGTACCCAAAGAACCACCCGCTTTGTTGAAGTAGCTACGTACGTTGGCTACGGTACGTGTATTGTTGTCGGTAGCAGTTTCAACTACAACAGCGATACCGAACGGTCCGTATCCTTCATATACGATCTCTTTATAATCAGAATAATCTTTTGAAGTTGCTTTTTTGATAGCACGTTCAATAGTATCTTTTGGCATGTTGGCAGCCTTTGCATTCTGCAACAACGCACGTAAACGTGAGTTTGCAGAAGCATCGTCACCACCGGCTTTCACCGCGATAGTGATCTCTTTTCCGATTTTCGTAAACGTACGCGACATACTGCCCCAACGTTTCATTTTTCTGGCTTTACGATATTCAAACGCTCTTCCCATATTTTGTTATATTATATTGTATAATGTTTCTGTCGTTAACGTAATGTTGCGCCCAGTTTTGTTTCAAGATTTTTAATCAGACGAGTCATCAGATTGTCGATCTGTTTCTCATTTAACGTTTTTGTTTCGTCCTGTAGGATGAAACTTACCGCATATGATTTTTTACCGGCAGGCAAGTTTTTACCTTCGTAAACGTCGAACAAGTAAATATCTTTCAACAGTTTGCGATCAGTTTCCTGAGCAACCTTCTCGATATCGCTGAATAAAACCGATTTATCTACCAACAAGGCCAAATCGCGTTTTACCGGCGGGAATTTAGAGATTTCTGCGTAAGTGATTTTCGCTTTAGCAGCCTCTTTCATCAATAGCGTCCAGTTTAGCTCTGCGAAATAAACCTCCTGTTCGATATCGAATTTAGCTAACAGCTTGTTGCTTACGATACCCAATGTGCCTAATACTTTACCATTCTGAAGTGCGATTTCAAGACCTACGGCATAGATATCGCTGTTGAACTGAGTTTGTTTCAGTTTCTTCAAATCCAGACCAAGACGAGTAAGGATGTTTTCAACATACGCTTTCAATTCGAATACAGAAGATTTCTCTTCAGCATGCGCCCAGCTACCCGATACACGGTTACCGGTAAGCCACAAACCAAGTTTCATCTCTTCAGAGTAACCCGAAAGCACTTTCTCTTCGTTTTTCTTAGCTGCGTCGAAATACTGGCAGTTACCATATTCGAAGAAACGAAGATCGGCCGCACGGTGATTGATATTGCGAACAATGCTCTGCAAACCTCCGAACAACAATGTCTGACGCATCACATTCAAATCGTTGCTCAACGGATTGATCAGATGCACGCAATGATCGGCCGGATAAGTAGTCAGCCCTTCGTAGAATGCTTCGGCAGTAAGTGTATTGTTCAGGATTTCATTGAACCCCGCTCCCACCAACTGCTCGGCGATCAACTGCTGCAACTGATTGCTTTCGTCGGTAGCCGTTTTATATGACAAATTCGATTTAACGCTTTCGCTGAACTTAATATTATTGTATCCATAAATACGAAGAATATCTTCAATGATATCTACGTCGCGCAATACATCCACACGGTAAGTAGGTACTTTCACCACCAATCCGGTTTCTGTTTCGCTCAATACTTCCATCTCAAGCTGAGCCAGGATACGAAGCACATCTTCGCGCGGAATATCGTTACCGATAAGCGAATTGATTTTTGCAAATTCAATCGATACCTCTACCGGTGCGATCACGGCAGGATAGATATCTACCGGCTCGCCTACGATCTGACCACCTGCAATCTCCTGAATCATCAATGCGGCACGTTTCAGTACGTACATCGTGTTATTCGGATCAGCACCACGCTCAAAACGGAATGAAGAATCAGTGTTCAATCCGTGACGGCGCGCAGCCTTACGAATCCATGTCGGATGGAAATAAGCCGACTCAAGGAAAATATCGGTTGTCGAATCGCTAACGCCCGACTCGATGCCACCGAATACCCCGGCAATACACATCGGTTCGTTTTCGTTGCAGATCATCAAATCATTTTCGTGCAATTCACGTTCAACCTCGTCCAATGTCTTGAATTTAGTTCCGGCAGCAACCGTTTTAACAATCACTTTGCGGTTTGGAATTTTAGCCAAATCGAACGCATGCAATGGATGGCCTGTTTCGTGCAATACGAAATTAGTAATATCCACGATGTTGTTGATAGAGCGAACACCGATTGATTCCAGACGCTTCTGTAACCATTCCGGGCTCTCCGCTACTTTCACCCCTTCAATCGTGATACCCGAATAACGAGGAGCTGCCTCGGCATGCTCTACGGTCACAATGGTAGCCCCTTCGTGACGATCTACTTTGAACGCATCTACCGAAGGTTTAACCAAAGTAACAGGTGTACCGTTTTGAATAAGATAAGCAGCCAAATCGCGCGCTACACCATAATGAGAAGCAGCATCCACTCGGTTTGGAGTGATATCCACTTCAAGGATATAGTCACTTTTAATATTGTAATAATCTTTGGCTAACGTACCCGGAACAGCAGTTTCGGGCAATTCGATGATACCGTCGTGCGAATGGCCCAAACCGATTTCATCTTCCGCACAAATCATACCGAACGATTCTTCACCGCGGATTTTTGATTTTTTAATCTGGAATGAATCCTCTCCCGAATAAAGGGTTGTTCCAACCGTTGCCACTACAACATGCTGTCCTGCAGCAACGTTGGCCGCACCACATACGATCTGTACCGGCTCGCCGTTACCCAAATCTACGGTTGTAATGTGCAAATGATCCGAATTCGGATGATCCTTACATGTCAATACTTTTCCGATAACCAAGCCATTAAGGCCACCTTTGATAGCCTGCACTTCTTCGATGCCCCCGGTTTCCAAACCGATAGAGGTTAGTGCGGCAGCTACCTGTTCCGGCTCCAGATCAATGTTCAGATAATCCTTCAGCCAATTATAAGAGATATTCATACCTATATATTTTATCTTTTAACGTCAATATTGTCAAGAAGCTAAGCTACGTGGCTTTTTTAACTCGCCAAAGGTAATAAGAAAATAGAAAAGTCTGAGAGGGTGGGTAAAAGAAAAATCGTATTGATGAGCAGTGGCTCTCAATACGATTCTCTATTTTAACAATGTTGGAGATCTCTTCATCTCCCTATTTCCAATGAATTTCGAATAAAACGCTATTTATTTCACTTCAATATCTTTCGCACCTTCGGCCGGAGCGGTTGGTTTTTTAGGAATATCAATTGTCAGCACACCGTTTTCTGCTTTGGCCTGAATTTTATCTTTCTCAATATTATCAGGCAAAATCATTGTTTGCTGGAATTGAGTATAACCAAACTCGCGACGCAGGTATTTTCCTTTTTCGTCTTTCTCTTCATTCTTAGTTTCCTTCTGAACACTTACAACCAGCTGATTATCATCATTTACCTTAACTTTAAAATCATCTTTTGTAAGTCCGGGTGCTGCAATATCTACAATATATTCGTCCGCAGTCTCTTTAATGTTTACAGCCGGCATGCTAGATGAAGCTTTTGCAATCCATTCGTTACCAAAAAAATCATTAAAAACAGATGGCAACCAATTCTGTGAAGTTTTTTTTGCAGGCATCATAGTTATATCCTCCTTAAAAATAGTTTGTTGTGGTAAGGATTTCTCCTTTTCAAAAAATAAACAAACCATTTTCCGGAAGGTTGAGTGAACTAAAATAATTTTCAGCTCCTTAACGATTTTGAATATATAAAAGATTTTATTTCATAAAAAGCCTTTTTTTAGCAAAATACAACTCATTTAAAATCACTACATTTACATAAACAAAGCTTTACAACCATGAAGTACCCTCTATTATTGCTTCTATTGATGTGTGCCCTTGCAACAAAAGCACAGAATGAACTAAAGCCTTTATTCGACAAATCGTTATTGGAGATAGCTCCGCTCTCTAATCCGACCTTTCAATTTGAAGAAATTCCTTTCTATATCGATAAATTGAAGTTGAAAACCGACTTCGATTTTTTCGAACCCTTTATACAACAGGGCATGATGATTGTCGATTTCAAAAAAATCCCAATTAATGAGGTTGCTTCTTCACGTCAAATATATACGATAAAGCATCCATCAGGACGCACCTTCACCATCATCAACCGGATGCCGGGTTTTCCATACAATAAGCCCCTTAATTCGGAAATACACTACGGAACCGCTGTTTCATTCGATTTCAACAAGTTAGTGTATTATGCGTTGCATCCAAGAGCTAAAGCGCAACAAAAACGCACCGCATTAAAACGTACGCAGATCACCTGTTTCGTCTATTCGAACGAATAGTTCGTACCATTTATTTTCTTTTTTTATCAAAATGTCATAAAAAAGACATACTCGATATCATAATACCATGCCATAAGCAGTTTTAATAGAATATATTTGTTAATTAATACTAATTATACGCTTTTAAAAAACATCACCTATTGCAGATTATCAAAAACTGATTACATTTGTAGTGTGTTTTTCATGGTATTAGATTTAAGGTTAATGAAAGGGGTTGTCGTGATGACAACCTTTTTTTGTTTATCCCAATACCCATTTCGCCACCTTTGGAAAAGCACGGAATGCTGAGGCTGTCAATATCCATGAAAGCGTCATTACCAAAATAGCTGCAACCGGTATCTGCAATGCAACCGGTACTCCTAATTTCTGAGCGGCAACATACCCTATTCCCACAAAGAAATAATGACACATATAAATACCTAACCCATAAATGGATACTTTATTCAGCCATCTTGAAAAACGATCAGACGGAATACGCACTTTCTGCAAAAGAATAAAGAATGCAATAGTCATTAATACGACATTGGGAGAACAGTAGGTCCAAAAGAGCTCAATCATCGGTTCGGTTGCGGCCGGATTACCCATCATGTGACGAAAACCTGTAAACGTTGCAACATAACCGATCAAGAATAATGGTATGGCAGCAAGTAATGTTTTACCAAGCGACATCCGGTTATATTTTTTCAGATAATAACCGAGCAATAAGTAGCCGTTGAATCCCGCAAAATAATAAAGCATCCCAAAGCTGTTCCATGAACACGTTCCCCAAAAATAAGTACTCAGAAATTGATATACATACGGAAAAAAGAGCGTAACACCCCATAACATCAAATATACTTCAAGCGATCGTTTACTGCATTTTTCAAGCCAACTCGAAATAACTGGCATAAACAAGTAAAGACCGATAAGCATATAGATATACCACATGTGTACCGCATATACCGAAAAGTTAAACGGAATCAACACAATATTTTTGAGTGCGGATGCAAATGACAGAGATGGCTCCAACCCATAAGCTCCTGCATATGGAAAGAATACGGTTACGAAGGAACTGTCGCCACCAAACAAGCCCACCACCCATGGGAATAAATTATAAAGCAATGACCAAATCAGAAATGGCACCAATACGCGAAGTAAACGTTTTTTATAAAACCCTTCCATCGTTATGTTGCGGACCGGTAATAGCAAAAGACCGGTCATCATAGCAAAAAGCGGTACACATGGCCGTACCATTGAGCCATAAAAAGCGCCGAAAAAGCCAAAGTCGGGATCGGTTGCCGCATTCGGCGAAAGATTAAACGGATCGCAGCAATGGCAGCATACGACCAGAAAAATAGCTGTAAAACGGGCTGCATCCACCCATGGTAAATGATGCTTTGAACTTACCGCTACTTGCGGTTCTGAAATGTGTGAATTCATGATGATTAATGTGATGTTTTTCTGTGAACTATATGTCAGTAACAGGTTCCGTTTATTTTTTACAATTAAAACGAAGCTTCTAAATAATTAAAATTTCAGCAAATTGCAAATATACGCATCTGTTATTTTTTTATTATTAATTATATTTATCACCGAAAACACTAATCTTAATCCGCTGATGGAAAACAAACTTTCTTTTTTATTATTAAGCATTCCTATCTGTTCCAACATTTTTCCGGCTATTTCGTTCGGACAACCCCAATCGCCGAATATTGTAGTATTTTTAGTTGATGATATGGGATGGCAAGATACGTCTGTACCTTTTTGGACACAACGTACACATTTAAATAATACCTATGAAACGCCCAATATGGAGCGACTTGCAAACCGGGGGGTGAAATTTACTCAAGCATACGCTTATCCGGTAAGTTCTCCTTCCAGGGTAAGTCTGATGACGGGAGCGAATGTTGCACAACATCAGGTTTCTAACTGGACACTTTATAAAGATCAGCCGACCGACAGAGAGAGCGGCGTACTCAACTTTGGCAAATGGAATTATAATGGCCTTTCTCAAGAACAAGGTGATCCGAATGCTTTTTACTCGAAAACCCTTCCTACTATTTTGCGCGAAAATGGATATTATACCGCTTTGGTAGGGAAAGCCCATCTGGGTGCAATCGATACACCGGCAGCCAATCCCCTCAATGTGGGTTTTGATGTAAACGTGGGCGGACATGCCGCCGGAGCAATGGGCAGTTATCTGGGAGAAATGAATTATGGAAATCAGGAAACCGGAGGCTGGACACAACCATGGGGAGTACCTACCCTGGAAGCATACCATGGAAGTGATATATTCCTTACTGAGGCCCTTACGATAGAAAGCAATCGCTTTATCCAAAAAGCGGTTGCAGATCAGAAGCCATTCTTTCTCTATCTCAGCCATTATGCCGTACATGCACCTTTTAATGCTGACAAGCGGTTCTATCAAAAATATAAGAAAAAAGGGCTCAGTGATACAGAAGCGCAATATGCCAGCCTTATTGAAGGAATGGATAAAAGTCTGGGAGATGTGATGAACTGTCTCGAGCAAGAAGGAGTAGCCCAAAATACGGTTATTATCTTCATGTCCGACAATGGCGGTTATTCGGTTGGCCGCGGAGGCGAAGCCATGCAGCGTAATTATCCGTTAAGAGGCGGAAAAGGGGCCTGTTACGAAGGGGGAATCCGCGAGCCCATGCTGGTATCCTGGCCGGGAATAGCTCCGGAGGGGACGACTAATGAAACGCCCGTAATTATTGAAGACTTCTTCCCTTCGATACTTGAAATCGCAGGTATTAAAAAATACGATACGCCTCAGCGGATAGATGGTAAAAGCTTTGTAAAAGCTTTGCGTAAAAACAAAACAATTCATCCGGATCGTTCATTAATTTTTCATTACCCAAACAATTGGGGTGAACGATACGAAGATGTCGGCCTTCCGCAAAGTGCGATTCGAAAAGGAGATTGGAAACTGATATATTCGTATGAAACCGAAACAACTCAATTATTTAATCTACGAGAAGACATTTCCGAAAAACAGGATCTGAGTGCGGATCCTCGTTATCAGAAAATATCCGAAAAGCTCAGTAAAGAACTTTTCGGATATCTGGACAAAAACAATGCAAATATGCCGATCCGAAAATAACCTATAACCGGATTATTTCCAGATCATCCGGCACAAACACATTACCGCTGAATGCGCTTTTAGCTTCAGCGGTATATTTATTTTTCCGCTGTGCCAATGTCTTATCTTCCGTATGAAAAAGCAACAGGTTTTTCACACCCAGTTGCTCCGCCAGTTTTCCCGCATCGAGTGCCGTGCTGTGATGCTTCTCGTAGGGTTTAAAAATATCCCGGTCGGCGTATAAACAGAACGCTTCACAAAGCATCCAGTCACTATTTTCTACATATTCCCGGTTCAGCTCATTATAAGGCTCGTCGCCCAGACAAACCAACCGTTGCCCGTCGGGCAGAAGTGCCGCAAACCCGAACTGTTTTTCTTTGGCAGAAGCAATATCAAAACAAGTAATCGTCATTCCCGCCGCTTCAAACCGGCCGCCATCCTTTACTTCACATAATTCAATGCCGTTTCCTAAAAAAGCCGTTATCTTTTTCGGCAATGTCATCCGGCAGATCCAGTCAAGCACTTCCACTACCTTATCATGTCCGTAAATTCGTAAAGTACCCTCGTATTGCCCTTTCTGCTTCAATTGGGCAACCGTTCGGATAATCCAGATTACGCCCAATAAATGATCGGTATGTGCATGCGTTACAAAAACATGGTGAATCCGGTTTACCCCGATACCCGCTTTCTCTAGCTGTATCAGGATTCCATTTCCACCGCCGGCATCCACCAACATACACTCCTCTTCTTGTCTTAGGGCGAAGCAGGTATTATAACATTTCGTTACAGCCGCATTGCCCGTACCCAACATAATCAACTCCATATATTTTCTTTCTGTATTATTTACTAATTATTAATCCGATACTCAGGCAAACGGCAAACAATAACACATTAAGCGCAGTCATCCCCAACACCTTGTTGAGCGCTTTTCCGCGCAACGATTGCAATTTAAACCATAACATGACCGAAAAAATCACAAAAGGAAACGAAATGGCAATCCACAAAAAAGAGGTATAGCCGATTACCGCATATCCCAGATTATAGGCAAGAATACAGTTCACCAGATATACAAGCGCCATCCTTTCGCGCCCGAATATCACCACCGTAGTGCGCTTGCCCGAAACCGCATCCGTTTCCATATCGCGGTAATTATTTACAATCAAAACATTTACACCTACCAATCCCACTCCGATCGAGGCGAGCCATACATCCACCGGGAAATCATGGGCCTGCACATAATAGGTAAACACCACCGGTACGATGCCATAAAATATCAATACGGCGATATCACCCAGTCCGTGATAAGAAAGCGGATAAGGCCCTCCTGAATAAGCAAACGCAAACACAGCCACCAATGCACCAACACCGATCAACCACCATCCGCCATAATAAATCAATGATAGTCCTACCAATAGCGCGAGCGAAATGGTAATCAGCGTGGCGCGCCACATGGCTTTAGCCGAAATCTTCCCGGTAGCTACTGCCCGCTCTGGGCCTAACCGGTCTTCCCGGTCGGTACCTTTTTTAAAATCGTAATAATCATTTACGAAGTTCGATGTAATTTGCGCCAATAAGGCAAACACAAGGCATATCAATGCCGGTATCCAGTTGAATTTGCCAAAAGCATACGCCAGCGCCGAACCGGCAAGCACAGGAGCCACACCTACCAATAAAGTTTTTGGGCGTGCGGCTAAGAACCACTCTTTTATCATAGTTGCATTTTTGAATAATCGGACAACAAACTTAGAAATAATTCGGCAGAAAATATCGGTATCGAAATTCAATATCATTAAATTTGAAATGGCGTATTTATACCTTGATATTAAAAAAATAGATTATACCTATGAACTATAATGTTTTTTCTTTTCCGGGAGTCACCGTCAACCTATCCGAATACAAACCGCATAATGGCGCGGCGGAGTATCATCTCATTCTTCAGATTTCTGATATACGGCTGAATTATCCCGATCAACTCCACGCTATATCATCGGTCTTTCAGCAATTCGTCAAAGAGTACCTTGCAGAGTGCCCGGTTGTTTTCAAGCGCTTTTTTTTAAGCGATGCCGCCAACCAGTCGGAGTTATTATATACCCGGATAAACGAAAAATCCGCTGTTTCGGTAGTAGAACAGCGGCCTCTCAATGGATCGAAAATAGCCCTTTGGGCCTATCTGGTCAGTGATATGCAGGTCAGATCCCAGCCAAACGGCTTAATAGAAGCTTCCCACAGCTCTTATAGCCATCTATGGGGCACAGGTGCCCAAATACCCGCATCCTCATCCGAATATCAAACCAATCAGGTATTGGAAACATATATCCGACAACTTAACCAATACCACTGTTCGTTGGCCGACAACTGCATACGTACCTGGTTTTTCATACAAAATGTAGATGTAAACTATTCCGGAATGGTTACGGAAAGGAATAAAGTGTTCGACGAGCAAGGCCTGACTGAAGATACCCACTACATCGCGAGTACCGGTATCGGCGGCCGTACTGCAAATCCCAAGGTAGCCGTTTTAATGGATTCGTATGCAATCAGCGGAATTAAGGAGAAGCAAATCAACCACCTCTATGCTCTGACACATCTTAACCGAACCTCCGAATACGGTGTACGCTTTGAACGGGGAACATCCATCGATTATGGCGACAGACGGCATGTCTTCATCTCCGGAACCGCAAGCATCGATCGCCATGGAAATGTAATTTATCCCGGAGATATTTACCGCCAAACCCAACGGATGTGGGCGAATGTAAAGGCCTTGTTGGCGGAAGCAGATTGCAGTTTCAATAATATCTGCCAAATGATTGTATACTTGCGTGATTCATCCGATTTCACAATAGTGAAAGAGCTTTTCGAAAAACAATTCCCGGTTACCCCTTTTATTATTGTCCATGCTCCGGTATGCCGTCCCGAATGGCTCATCGAGATGGAATGCATTGCCCTTCTCCCTGTAAAAAACAAGGAATACGCTATTTTCTGAATACGCATAAAAAACCGGTAGCATGATTATTACTCATACCACCGGTTCTTACTCTAACCTTTAAAGAAACACGAAACGCATTATTTCGATCCGATAATCACTTTTGCCGTCTGTATTCCATTCACACCTCTGATAACTAACAAATACACACCTTCCGGAATATTTTCGACAGACAATTCCGTCAGATTTCCGGTAACTTCCCGTTCTGTTAAAGTAGCCCCCTGTAAAGACATCAACCGGATGAAAGAGGCATCATCTGTTTTCACTTTCAGCACTCCGTTTTTCTTAACCGGATTCGGATAAATCTCTACATTCCGGTTATCCTCAACAGATTCCAGATTAACTGATCCACCTAATTTCTTTCCATAAGCTTCGAATTCAGCCAAAGAAAAACCAAACGTGCGTGCAGTTGTAATTAACACCTTCAGATATTTAGCCGTAACAGGCTTATCAAGGGCAATCTTATTTTCCTTTCCTAACTGCGTGTTGTAAGTAGCAACCAATTCATACGAATCCGCATCGTCAGATGTAGGCGACGCATAAATTTCAATCGCACTTGGATACTCTAAATACCCATGCTTATCGAAAAGTGCTCTAAATGAATTAAGTTCATAAGTCCCCTGCAAATCGAAAACAAGCTCGGGCGTGATGAATCCCTGCATATCACAAGGGGATGACCACCATGTATTTAACTTCGTATCGGTTACTCCTTTCGCACCGATGGCACCCGTCGTATTGGTTTCGACGTTCGGTTCATCATAATAAATATGCTTCGGAGTAATCACGGGTATCTTATCAACTAAAACATTCGCATTATCCGGATCGAGTACATTCACTTCAAACTTCGTTGTCTTCGACCACTTGCCATTCACAACAGTTGTCGTTACAAACGCACTACCCAATCTATCATGCGTAACCAGATCTAAATTAATGGATTCATCTTCCACCTTCAGATTCTCGATCGTTACTATATTATTCGCAGAAGATATTACGGTAACTCCGAAATTACTTTCTTTTGCATCACCCCCTAACGAATAGGGTATCGCAACCGAAGTACGAGCATTCAAAAATACATCTTTCTGCCCCGGGGTACCCAGTGCCAGATTCGACTCAATTCCATATACCTCGAATTCCCAAACACGGATAGTAATAGGCATCTCCTCATCGTATGGCGTAAACCGCACATAACGCGCATCCATCGCTTTTATATAATCGTTCTTTATATTTTCCGGACGATTTGTTTCAGACACTACTTCTGTCCAATCCGAACCATTCTCACTCAGTTCAATCCTGTAGTTTTTAATATTATCATTCGGATTCTCTTTGATACCACAATCAAACCATTGGAATCGGTAAACCTTATATACCTCTTCCAAATCGATGATTACCCAATGCGATTTATCGCCTCCGGCACACCATTTCTGATGAATTCCGCTATTCGTAGTTGCTCCGTCAATAATCCATTTAGGATATTCACCCGAACCCTCCATCGCACTGCTATAACTTAATATCGATTTCTTCACGCTTACATTTTCCAGCTTTTTCAGATCCGAAACATCCACCAAAGCCGATTCTGTTTTATCTGCTACCCCTTGAGCGTTCGTTACCTGAACCCGGATATCATATATAGCGGGAGCATTGAATTTAAAAAAGGCCGAATCATTATTTTG
>JAVVPN010000013.1:0-49372 GCA_036655755.1 Bacteroidales bacterium
GGGAGAACAAACAGAAATCATATTAATCAATATTTCGGGTGCCGATAAGCCCGGATTGACTTCTGCATTAACAGAAGTATTAGCTGCGCATAATGCAATTATTCTTGATATTGGCCAAGCTGATATACATCATAATTTATCATTAGGTATTTTATTTCGCACAACCGAACCAAATGCCGGCGATATAATGAAAGAATTATTGTTTAAAGCCTATGAATTGGATGTTAAAATCCGATTCAAACCCGTGACCGTCGATGAATATAATGATTGGGTAAACCGTCAGGGTAAAAACCGATTCATAATAACGATGCTTGGGCGTCGCTTAACGGCGCGTCAGATTGCAGAAGTGACTAAAATCATAGCTAAGCAACAATTAAACATCGATGCCATACAACGCCTTACAGGCCGTCCTCCGCTTGAAGATAATTCAGAAAAATCAAAATCATGTGTTGAATTATCGGTTCGGGGCAATCCCATGAACATGGAAAGTATGCAGTCTGAGTTTATGAAGTTATCTACCGATCTCGGGTTCGATATCTCTTTTCAAGAAGACAATATGTATCGACGCAGCCGTCGCTTAATTTGCTTCGATATGGATTCTACGCTTATTCAGACAGAAGTAATCGATGAGCTGGCAGAACGTGCCGGAGTAGGCGAACGAGTCAAAGCGATTACTGAGTCAGCCATGCGGGGTGAAATTGATTTTTCCGAAAGTTTCCGTGAACGTATAGCGTTACTCAAAGGTCTCGACATCTCTGTAATGGAAGAAATTGCCCACCATCTACCCTATACCGAAGGGTTAGAGAGAATGATGCGTGTTTTGAAAAAAATGGGATTCAAAACGGCTATTTTATCAGGAGGGTTTACCTATTTCGGAAATTATCTGAAAGAGAAGCTTGGTTTTGACTATGTATATGCCAATGAATTAGAAATTGATTCAAATGGAAAACTTACCGGAAATCATGTCGGGGATATTGTGGATGGAAAACGAAAAGCCGAGTTATTGAAACTGCTTGCTCAGGTAGAGAATGTAGATATTCAGCAAACAGTAGCAGTGGGTGACGGAGCAAACGATTTACCGATGCTTGCAACAGCCGGATTGGGCATAGCATTTCACGCCAAGCCTAAAGTAAAGGAAACTGCCGGCCAATCTATTTCAACGATCGGATTAGAAGGGGTGCTTTACTTTCTGGGCTTTAAAGATTCATATTTAAATATACAATAATCGGATAGCCTCCCATATCTGCCTAAAAGCGGCTGATATGGGAGGCTTATTGCTGAAGATTATTATCTTGGCCATCCACTTTCTTTTTTATCATCTCTTCATGGCCGTGAAGAATATCCACCATGGCCATGAAGAGATGTTGTCTCGGCCCAGAAAACTACTCTTCACGGACGAGAAGAGACAAAGTACGTATCTCTTAAAATTCGAAGTCAGCACATGAACGGCTTTCGCGATATTGACCAATAAACTGGGCTACTGCTACATGCTTCGGATCATCCCGATAAGCCGCTAACCCTTCCCAATCGGCATGAGTGGTGATTAAGGCAATATCAAAACTTTCTTTTGGATTCTGATTAATTCCAACCTCTATACTTAAAATAGCTGGAATCAATTCTTTCAAACCCTCTAGTTTCGACTTGATTTCTAGCATAATACGCATCTTCTCTTCTGGAGAATCCATGTCGCGCAATTTAAATAATAATACGTGTTTAACCATTTCTGTAGCTTAATTATTATATTTGTAAGTTGAAAAGCATTCTGCAACATACAGAATGCCTTCCATGCAAAATTAAACAAATATTTTTTCATATCTATTTACAATTATGTTGATTATTGGCATTGCCGGAGGAACAGGATCAGGAAAAACAACTGTGGTCCGCAAAATTATCCAGAGTTTGCCAGCAAATGAAGTTGCTGTTTTACCTCAGGATTCCTATTACCGCGACAGCAGTCATCTTCCACTGGAAGAACGGTTACAACTGAATTTTGACGAACCTGCCGCATTCGAATGGGAGCTTTTGGCTGATCACCTGAATGCATTAAAAGAGGGTAAATCAATTCAACAACCCATCTATTCTTATCTAACCTGCACCCGGTCTGACGAAACTATTCTTGTAGAGCCGCGAGATGTAGTAATCGTCGAAGGAATTTTAGCATTGACCGACGAAAAATTACGGGATATGATGGATATTAAAGTATTTGTCGATGCAGACGGGGATGATCGACTTATTCGCGTAATAAGCCGCGATTGCGTAGAACGTGGGCGTACTGTTGAAATGGTAATTGACCGTTATGAGAAAGTCTTAAAACCGATGCATAATCAACATATAGAACCAACAAAACGTTATGCGGACCTGATCGTGCCACAAGGGGGAAATAATCAGGTAGCAATTGACATTCTTACAAATTATATTGCAGGAAAACTAAATCTATCGGGCTATTAATAGCCGACATATATATAAAAAGGAAAATTCCATTCCGGAGTTTTCCTTTTTTATTAATTTAATTGCTCAAACCAATTGTGACTCTTATATGATAAAGCGAATTTTCCCATGGGTCTTTCTATTGTTATTGTTCACAACAGGCTGCAAACAATCAAATCCCGAACCAGAACCCGACCCCTCTCCTACACGTTCCTGGAAAGAAATCAAAGAGAGTGGCGAATTACATATTCTTACCTTATACAGTTCCACCTCCTATTTCATTTACAAAGGTGAAGAAATGGGATATGAATTCGAACTGGCCCGCAGTTTCGCTCATTCTCAACGATTACGCCCCATTATAAAAGTAGCCACAAATATTCATCAGCTTACCGAAATGCTGGCACGTGGCGAAGGAGACCTTATTGCCTTTCCTATACCACATACAATTGATGCCTCGGATAACGGCATTTATTATTGTGGCAATGAAAATATTACCTCACAAGTATTAATACAACGTATTCAAAAAGAAAAAAAGGTATTGCGCGATGTTACCCAACTGATTGGGAAAGATATCTATGTAGAAGGAAATACCAAATATGAGATACGATTAAAAAATCTAAATGATGAGTTGGGTGGTGGTATAAATATCCATTCAATTCGCAAAGACTCGCTTACTTCGGAAGATTTGATCCGAATGGTATCGGATGGAGTCATCGACTATACTTTGGCTGATGACAATGTAGCACGAGTAAATAAAACCTTCCATCAAAATATTGATATAAAATTACAGGTCAGCTTTCCGCAAAGATCATCATGGATTGTAAGCGCAGATGCCGATTCTTTACCTATCGTAATCAACGACTGGATGAAGCGAGAACGTAAAACGCCAGAATATGCATCTTTATCAAAGCGTTACTTCGAAAAAAGCAAATATCCGGATACGCCTATCGTATATCTTCTAAAGGATGGACGTCTATCAGTATATGACAACCTATATCGCCAATATGCAGTTATACTGGGTTGGGACTGGCGCTTACTGGCTGCACTTTCTTTCGAAGAATCGCGCTTCGATCCGGCAGCCACCTCCTGGGCAGGAGCACGAGGCTTAATGCAGCTCATGCCCTCTACGGGAAGAAATTTCGGCCTACACGACGACACATTCATTGACCCGGAAGCTAACATAGCAGCAGGAACAAGATATATTGCTTCCCTGCAAAAAGGACTGATGAAAATCACCGATCCGGACGAGCGTATTAACTTCGTATTAGGTTCTTTCCATGCCGGATTAGGTCATATTTATGATGCCATCGAATTAGCACGGAAATATGGCTACAATCCCCAAAAATGGGATAATAATGTAGCTGTATGTTTACAGCTCAAAAGTAATCCGGAATATTTCAACGATTCTATCGTAAGATGTGGCTATTTTCCGGGAGCAACTACCACAGACCATGTCAGAGAAATCAGAAACCGATTTACTGATTTTCAAAGACGGGTAAAGAAATAAAACAATTCTTTTTGATTACGTGTTATTTTATTGTCAAAAGAAAACAACGACATTAAATAACACGTTATGAAAAATTTCGCATCATTTGTATCCGTATGCGTACTTCTTACAGGAGCTTTATACTCTTGTAAGAGTAAAACTTCCAAGCCAGAAACCGCTATGGAAGTAGAAGCAAAAACAGAGATTACCACCTTGCCCCCGGTCAATCCATATTTGGCAACCGGTAATTATGTAGTTCCTCATTTTAATCCAGCCCAGACCAATACATTTATTCCTGCTGTAAAGAAAGATAATTATCAGGTTTATTCAGGTATTCTACAAGAAGTGATTCCGTCTATGCTACCCAATATGACATTCAATGCAAAAGATGAAAAGTATTGCTGGATTCCGGGAGCAAATGAAGTGTTTTACGTTGCCATTTCTGATGGCCACTTCTTACCAATGGCCAGATTGGCTCTCTCGGCTAGGGACAATGAGGAAAAACAAGAGATGGCTCTGAAAACTTATGCCGGCAAAAACTATACCACCGGTGATAGTCTGAAAATGGCTGTAAAAACGTTGCTTGGCAATCTTGCAGATGAGCCACTACCTTCAAACCGTCTTTCTTTGGTAGATAAAGACAATACATTGTTTACCATTTATAACGGCAATTTACTGGCCCTTTCACTACTCGACCAGACAAACCCGGCTAAAGGAATTGAAATTGCCAAACAATTAAAACTAACAGAGTTAATCGACAAAACAGACCGACCAATAGGGTTGCAAATGCTTTTTGATGGCAATTTACTACTCAACAGCCAAAAAGGAAGTTTTTGTGTTATTTCAAGAGATAGTTTGAAACTTAAGAATCATTTACAGATTGTCCCGCTCCAGCATTTTTTTGGCTCACCTGCTATCGATGATAAAAATGGCATTTATGCCCTCTCAGACTCTCTAATGATAAAATTGGTATGGAATGGTACCAACCTGTCGCTGAACGAATCAGACGGAGCATGGAATTATGCCATTAAATATGACCGAGACTCATTATTATTGGCAAAGGGAGGTGGTGAATTAGCATCACCCGTATTAATGGGATTTGGAGATGATCCGGATAAATTGGTTGTTATTTCGGATGGAGCGAAGCGTGCGAATTTGCTCGCTTTTTGGAGAGATGCAATCCCTTCTGATAGTGCCAGCAATAAAAAAGAGCGTCTAGCCGGTAAAATCACTGTAAATTGTGGTAATTATTCGGGTAATGACTCTAGCTTCTTGCAAAGCTATCATTCCTTAACAGTTTGCGGTTATGGAGCTTTCTTTGCAAATACTATTAACGGATACGCTACTCCTCGCACATGTACTGACTTTGCATTACTCGGATCAATTATTCCTTGCCCGAAAGGAATCGAACGGTTTGAATGGGACTATAAAAATGACCGTTGGCTGAGCATCTGGTCGGAACCGGAAGTTCGTACTGCCGGAATACAGCCCGCTATCAGCTTCGATTCGAAATTAGTATTAGTCAATTCTTTTGATTCTGATAATGCGGTAGTAGGATGGCAAATACAAGGATTCGATTGGACAAACGGAAATTTAGTAAACCAAATCATATTTTCTTCAAATACCCAATATGGAAATGGCATGAACGGTTTCTTCCAGTTTATGAAAGATGGAGATCTGATATTTAATAGTATTGGAGGAACTTATCGGATTGCTTTTGGAGATGATAGGGGTGTAAATAAGGCTCCACGCCTATAATGAGAGTATCATAAAGAAACGTCACGTTTCTGTGAAGTTAATCACAGAAACGTGGCGTATTTATTAAGAAGCCTATATTTAGCCCGAAATTCCACTCATTCTTTGGGCTGCTATAGTGATTGACAAAAGCCGAAACACTTGCGAAAGGGAATTTTAATACAGCAGAAATTTCACCTATATACTCAGGTCGAATTTTAAATGGAGCATATTCGGCCACATTATTTACACCTGATACAATCTTCCGAAGAGGCTGGAATGCATAAAATTCACTACGGAGATGAAACAAATCATTAACTTTCCATATTGGTTTTATTCCCAGAGCAACATAATTATTAGCTCTAAAAGCTTCGTTAAAAACAGTCTGACTATGCAAAGTTGGCGTAAAGGCCGGAGCCTGACTAATTGTTGCGGTATAATTTGAAAAGAAAGGCTTATTCGATACTAATGCCTCGCCATCAATTCCTAATATAAATTTTTTGGCTAATTTAAAGTAAGTTTCATTTTCATATTTCGCCTGAATCCAAACTTTGTTTTTTTCCGAACGTTCTGGCTGAGGAGCATGTTCCTCTCTTAACGAAGACGGTGTATAAGTTTCTGTGCCGGTAAAGAAATTAACTTTAACCTGATGACGGAATCCTTCCAATGGAAAATTTCGATCCATAATACGGTTCATATCAAAATGAGCATATACTTTCCATAATTTATAACGACTGTTATCAGGGCGATATTTAGAAAAATCAATTTGCTTGCTTTGATAATATCCATCTAACAATGCCCCATAGCCTCCTCCGTAAACCATCTTGCCCATAATACCCAAAGGCATTCCTAAACCAAGTAATCCATAATTTTCGCGCTGGTTAATGAAACAAGGAGAATCTTCCATCGAAAACAATTTATCGCTTTCATAATATTTTTGCCCGATATATGCATATTTGGCATCGATATAAAGAGGATAGCTGGTTGGCATATAAAACCTAACATTTCCACGGAAAGTATTATAAGCTTTACCTAATTGTGCATTTGCACTCATATCGGCGGCAAATCCGCTTATTATACGATAGTTAAGACCTAGAAATATACGGTTTGCATTCATTGAAGAAACTAAGCCTCCAATACTGGTTTCAAGATCCTGATTGAGTTTTACCTTTAAACGCAAATTAAATCCCCCATTATCATTAGCTTCAACCGCTGGCATGATTTCCGAAATCTTACTATCAGAAACCAATCCGAAATAGGCTCTTTCTGCATCTGCCATTGTTATCTTTGTACCCTCATGATGAGGAAATTGGTCCTTGATATAATTACGCTGTAGCGTGTTTACCCCACTGATCTTTACCTCGTCGAAAGCAATTACCGGATCTTTTGTGCGATAATTTATTCGGTTTAATGCAATTTCTTCTTTCGAAATGCGTCTGGGGACACGAGCTTTAATTTTATCCAAGTATTCAATTCCTTTATCGTATCCGATCTGATAAATTTCAGAAGCTTTATGCATATCTAATAAAGAGATGTTCTCTAATTTGAATTTAATCGAGATTCCATCAATCGAATCAATTTCATAATTAGTTTTTTGCATTACCATATTATCAATTTGTCCCATCAAATCGTTTTCATCTGGTTTTGCAGGATTATCAGAAACGACACTTCCTATTATAAAATCAGGAGCAAAATCATCTTTCATTACATCGACAGGATAATTATTATATATCCCCCCATCGTATACTAATACGCCATTAATTTCAATCGGCTTAAAAACAAAAGGAAAGGTCATAGATGCACGAACCGCATCTCCAAGATTACCTTCTCCCAAAATAAGAGGACGCTTATTATAAACATCAGATGCAACCGCACGAAAAGGGACAAATAAGTTGTTAAAGTTTTGTTTTGCCCGAATGGTTGCGTGAGAATATAATTTCAAGAAAGCAAAGTTCATCGGAAGCGGATTAATAAGACTCTGTGGCAAGAACTTACGTATTTTAACCGAATCTTGAAATGAAGTTTTGACGCTAAAAAGAGATGGAGTGGGATCTTGCACTTTGAAATAATTAATCATACTATCATCAATTTTTCCGGCTTGCCACAGGCGGAATTCATCAGATTTAATCAAAGCAATCATTTCATCCGTCGAATAACCCATAGCATACAATGATCCGACAACTGCTCCCATAGAGGTTCCTGTAATGTAATCAATTGGGATATTGTTATCTTCAAGTGCCTGAATTAAGCCAATATGAGCAATTCCTCGAGCTCCTCCTCCACTTAGTACTAATCCGACCCGTTGAGGCAACATCTGTAAGCAAACAGATGAAAAGAGAAGTGATAGAAAAATACGTTTCATTTATTTTAATAATGTGATGAATTCATAATTCAGATTCAACATCTAAATTATGCAAATTTATAAAAATCAATCTTTATCCGGAAAAAGTGATACTTAATTAATGCGAATAGAAGAGATTGACTTTCTTGATAATGAACTTGTCTCGGGTTTTAGGTCGAATTGCATATAAGATGTCTGTTTTGGGGAGTAAAGAGATCTGTCATCCCATAAATGCATGTGCTTAATAGCCATCTGTATCATATAATCATCCAGAGTACCCAAAGCGCCCAATGGATTCGGATTGTTCAGTTCTTGAAACAGACAATTTTCGGTCGGAGAAATCCCATTCCAATAACTACCTTCACCGGCAGCATTTGCTATTTTTGCAACAATCGGATGAAGAATCCAATCATATTTGTTATTTTGAATAGCAATCGACCCTAGATTTTTACCTTCTGTCGTATCTCCGATCTGAACAATATCCATCATTGGCTTTAATCCATTTATAACAGCCTCACTTGCTGATGCAGTCCACTCTCCGGTGAGAATATAAATTTTATCCAGATTTAAATTACTATTCCCCATATCTTTATAATTATAGGTTTTAGATTGCAATGCGCTTTTGGGGTTATAATCTACTATGCAGAAAACTTTATTTATCCCGGAAGCCTTTACAAGGCAAGAACTTAAAAGTAAAGCGCAATCAAGATATCCACCCGGATTATAACGTAAATCCAATATAAATTCACGGACTCCTGCTGCTTTAAACTTTGCAAATAAAGCAATCATTTCCTGGTTGTAAGTTTTATCATCGAATCCGGTTGGCCCGGTCGTAAACTGATTGTATATCATATAGCCGATCTTAGTTCCATCATTCCCTAACAAAACCGTATCTTTCAAGATTGGATGTTCATACATAGAGACTTGGGGCCCTACTTGAATTTGTTGTGTAATATCGTCTGTTGTATCATAGCGGCCTTCATATACATCAAGTTTGATACCATTTCCTCTAGCCAGAAGTTCTCGATTAACTTTTGTAAGAGATTGTCCATTAACTTTTTTGATCCACATTCCTCTACACACACCCGCTTTATCTGCTGGTGAACCGGGTAAAACATATAAAACCCGAGCAAAATATATGCCATCACGAATCACATAAAACACATACTCAATACCATAGGTTTCTTTAGGATACTCACTGACTTTTGTTAAAGCAGTTCTCTTTTCCATATAAGAATACCAGTATGTCTGACCATTTCGTTTCTTTTTTTCATTTTCAGAAATAAGTGAATTGAAAAATGTTTCCGGCGAATCTGAGTTATTGTAGGAATTAAGTTCTTTTATTTCATCCAACCATAAATAGTTGTTTTTCATTTCACTATAAATCCAGCTATTAACATCTGAAGAGGAGTTTTCCAAACTGTCATTCTCTTTTTCGCAAGCAGTTATTATTAGTAGAAATAATAGATAAAGCGGAATTAGTGCAGGTTTCATAAAAATATATTATAATAATTTACTTGCAACTTCAGCCAATTCACTTCTTTCGCCTTTAATCAAGTTTACGTGAGCAAACATTGGCTGACCTTTCATTTTGTCAATCATATAGGCTAATCCATTTGACTGAGAATCTAGATAAGGCGAATCGATTTGATGGATATCGCCTGTAAATACCATTTTAGTTCCTTCGCCGGCGCGCGTAATAATGGTTTTAATTTCATGAGGAGTAAGATTTTGAGCCTCATCAATAATACAATAAGTTTCAGCTAAACTACGTCCGCGAATATAAGCAAGCGCTTCAATTGCCAGATGTCCGCTAAACTGCATATCCTCAATCATCTTACTCACACCTCCTCCAGCCTGATATCTAATCACATTCAGGTTATCAAACAAAGGTTGCATATAGGGTGCTATCTTTTCTTTTTCTGTACCAGGTAAAAAACCGATATCTTTATTTGACAAGGATACGATAGGACGCATCAATAATATTTGTTTATATGCCCTCGTTTGTCTTAAAGCAGACGCCAATGCTAATAAGGTTTTACCGGTTCCTGCCCGCCCCGTAAGAGCCACTAGTTTTATCTCAGGGTCATTCAATACTTCAAAAGCAAATGCTTGTTCAGCATTTCGTGCTTTAATACCGACATTATCACTCTTTTCGATTTTATGTATTTTTTTCGAAAAAGGATTATAACGTACTAGAATATTAGAGCGGCCATCTGTCAGCGTAAAACATTCATTCGCTATTATTTCTTCTTTTATACCGACTTCTTTAGGGGTAAAAGTAATCCCTTCCTTAAACATACTTTCAATAATAGCACTATCTTCAACCAGTATTTCCCGGTGACTTCGATCAAACAGATCTGTATTTTCTACTTTATCAGAATAATAATCTTCTGTTTCTATCCCAACAGCTCGGGCTTTCATTCGAAGATTGATATCTTTTGTCACTAATACCGTCGGGATTTCCGGATGAGCCTCACCAATACTTTTAGTTGTAGACAAAATACGATTATCCGGTATCTTTTCCGGAAATGTTTTTATAATCTCTTCGTTATACTGATTCCCTACTATGATATATAATTTACCTAACCCGGGACCAAGAGAAGCTCCTTTCGTAAATAAATTATTATCTGTAATCTTATCCAACTCACGGATAAACTCCCGCGCATTAAAGTTTATTTGTTCATTTCCTTTTTTAAAGTGATCTAATTCCTCTAATACTACGATTGGGATATAAATATCATTTTCCTGAAAATTGTAAATAGATTGAGCATCATGCAAAATCACATTGGTATCTAATACAAAGTTTTTCATACAACAAAGGATTTTAGTTAATTAATTATCAAGTATTTAAATTACCTATTATTATGGATAAATCCTACTATTTTAAAATAAATCTTTATAGATGTCGTGTTATCACTTATTCAAAATAAATACAGATATTTGCACTCTGTAAAATTGAGATTAAAATGACAATGACTTTTGACGAAACCACTCAGTTTCTATATAATCAACTTCCCGTATTTCAACATAAAGGAGCATCAGCCTATAAACCCGGGCTTGGAAATACAGAAGCATTAGATGCCTTTTTCAATCATCCCCACCATGCTTACAAAACAATTCATGTAGGTGGTACCAACGGAAAAGGATCAACCTCTCATACCTTGGCTGCTATTTTACAAAAGGCCGGATACAAAGTCGGGCTTTACACCTCTCCTCACTTGGTTGATTTTCGTGAACGCATCCGTGTTAATGGAGAGATGATATCAAAACAATATGTCATAGATTTTGTCGCGAATAATTTCGCCCAAATAGCTCATATTCAGCCCTCATTTTTCGAACTCACAATGATGATGGCATTTTGTTATTTCCGAGAATCGGAGGTTGATATCGCTATCATAGAAGTGGGATTAGGTGGGCGTTTGGATAGTACAAACATCATATCTCCGGAATTAAGTATTATCACGAATATCAGTTTTGACCATGTTCAGTTTTTAGGCGATACACTCGAAAAAATTGCGGCAGAAAAAGCCGGAATTATAAAACACGGGATTCCGGCCGTTATCGGAGAGGCAAGCGGTAGCGTAAAAAAAGTCTTCCGATTGCAAGGTGAAGGATGCAATACTGAAATTTATTTTGCTGAAGAATCTAATTTACTTTATAGTTCCACGAAAACTGCTGATGGCTATTGGCTATACGATACCCCCGACTACCCAGGATTAATCGGAGAATTAGGAGGCAACTGTCAAATAAAAAATACACAAACTATCCTCACAACATTGCCTTTGTTAAAAAAGGCCGGATTTATTATTCCCGATTCATCTGTGTATGAAGGATTCCGGGATGTAGTTGAATTGACCGGATTGCAGGGCCGTTGGCAAAAATTGGCAACCCGACCTCTTACCTACTGTGATACAGGTCATAATGAAGGGGGAATTAAATATATTGTAGACCAATTAAAGTGTCAGTCTTATAAAAATCTGCGTATTGTAATAGGCATGGTAAATGATAAAGATATCCACCATATTTTGGCGTTATTGCCTAAAGAAGGTATTTATTATTTTACACAAGCAAGTGTCGCCAGAGCATTACCGGTAAATGAATTGCAGCAACTTGCTTACGATACTGGTTTAACTGGTAAAGCTTTTAGTACAGTAGCTGAAGCTTATGATTATGCCGTATCTGAAAGTGAGTCGGATGATTTTCTTTTTATAGGGGGAAGTAATTTTATTGTTGCCGATCTCCTCAACCATCTGAACAGAGTGTAATACTATATTTAAAAAATAAAGACCGCAAATGACTTAAAAAATCACCTGCGGTCTTTATTTTTAACAGAGCTATCCGTTGTTATCTTACAGCGATTGCTTCAATTTCTACTAAAGCCTCTTTCGGTAGAGATTTAACAGCGAATGCCGAACGAGCCGGAAACGTTTCGTCAAACTGCTGTGCATAAACAGCATTCATTTCTGCAAACAAACTCATATCCGCTAAGAATACTGTTGTTTTAACAATATTACCAGTAGTCATTCCAGCTTCAGCCAAAATAGCTTTGATGTTTTTAAATGATTGGGTTGTCTGTTCGGTAATTCCGCCCGGAGCAAATTCTCCTGTAGTTGGATCAACAGGCAATTGCCCGGAAATAAATAACATCCCATTCGCTTCAATTGCCTGTGAATATGGCCCTATCGCAGCCGGAGCATTTGTTGTCGCAATAACTTTTTTCATGTATATAAGTATAAAATGTGATTATTGATTCATTCGTTGGCGAACTGCTTCATATAATAATACTCCTGCTGCTACTGATACATTCAACGAACCAATTTCACCGAACTGCGGAATTGATACCAAACTATCACAGATACGTAAGTTTTCATTACTGATACCGGTATCCTCAGATCCCATTACAATTGCACATGGATCTAGATAGTCATTTGTTTCTGTATAGTTTTGTGCAGCTTTCTCAGTTGCTGCAATCAGTTTAAATCCACTTTCATGCAAGAACTTCAATGCTTCATGCACACTTTTTTCCCGACAAACAGGAATGTGATGTAAAGCCCCTGCAGATGTTTTCACAGCATCCGCATTAACCGTTACACTCCCCTTCTCCGGAATAACAATAGCATCCACCCCTGCACATTCGCACGTGCGGGCAATCGCACCAAAATTGCGCACATCCGTAATACCGTCAAGCACAACGATAAACGGTAGACGTCCTTCTTCATATAACATCGGTACGATGTTTTCAAGTTTTTGGTAAGTAACAGCAGATACAAATGCAATTACTCCCTGATGATTTTTACGTGTAATACGGTTTAATCGTTCCATTGGAACGCGTTGTACCGGAATATCTGTATCACGCAATATCTGGAATAGTTCTTTCGCAAGTTCTCCTTCCAGCCCGATCTTTACCAATACCTTGTCAATCTCTTTTCCCGCCTGAATCGCTTCGATAATGGCACGGATTCCGAAGATAGTTTCGTTCTTATTCATAATTTATTGTTTAGGCTTATTTACCCTTCTTATTTAATAACACCCTCGCATTGTCCATAGCCTGTTCGGTCAATACCGATCCACTTAACATACGGGCTATTTCTTCCACCCGTTCTTGTTCTGTCAGACGGATAATATGCGTAGATGTTGTATGTTCATTATCTTGTTTATAAACCTTAAAGTGCGTTTCTCCTTTTCCGGCTACTTGTGGCAAATGTGAAATAGTTAATACTTGCATATATTTTGACATGCTTCGCATAATATCCCCCATCTTATCAGCAATTTCGCCAGACACACCCGTGTCAATTTCATCAAATATAATCGTTGGTAACGCTGTTGCACTTGCTATCAAAGATTTAATCACGAGCATTAATCGCGATATTTCCCCTCCCGATGCAATTTCGGCAACCGGCATCAACGTTTGATTTTTATTTGCCGAGAACATAAAGCGAATAATATCCGCACCTGTTTCATCATAACTTCCTTTCGAGAGGAACGTTACTTCAAAACGGACATTAGGCATTCCCAACGGTTTAACGCCTTCTACTAAGTTTTCTGCAAAAAGGCTGGCTGCTTGTTTACGTTTTTCTGAAAGCAAATGCGCTACATCATCCAAACGTTTTGTCTGCTGTTCTATTTGTTTACGCAACTCATCGATACGTTCATCAGATCCATCTATGCTTTCAAGTTTCCCGGCTATCTGATCCCGGAATGAGATCAATTCAATATCTGTGGAAACATGATGCTTTTGTTGCAAACGATAAATAGTATCCAAACGTTCTTGAATCCAATTCATTCGCTCAGGATCAAAAGAGACGGTATCCTGCAGATAATCCACTTCTTTCGCTAAATCTTTCAGATCAATATAATCCGATTGTAACCGTTCAGCAATATCTTCAACTTTTGGGTACAAAGAACGGAGCGTATTTGCCTTGCCGGAAGCATCTTTCAAATCCTGGAGAATACCGCCATCCATTCGGTCTAATAATTGGCCGATGGCATATAATGTTGATTTGATATCCTCTGCATGCGTAAGCGTATCAAGCTCTTGCTCAAGTTCAGTCTGCTCACCTTCCTTCAGATTCGCCTCTAGAAGCTGATCCAACTGAAATCGTAGATAATCCGCCTCCTCTTTGCTTCGCGAGGCCCGTTCCATCAACACCCGTAATTCGGTATTCAGCTGTTTAAACTGATTATATTCTGTGCGGTAAGCAATAAGAATATCTTGATTTCCAGCCAATGTATCGATTACACGCAACTGAAAGAGATCTTCTCCTAATAATAAATTTTGATGTTGCGAATGAATATCAATCAGGGAAGCGCCTAAATTCTTTAACTGAGAAAGAGAGACCGGTGTATCATTAATAAAAGCACGCGATTTTCCCGTTGCATATAATTCGCGTCGGATAATACAATGCTCAGCATCGTACTCAAGGTCATTTTCATGAAAGAAAGATTCCAGATGATAATTCGACAAATCGAATGTACCTTCAATTACACATTTGTTTTCTCCATCTTTTACAGCACGAGCATCGGCTCGTTGCCCTAATATCAAAGACAAAGCACCCAGAATAATTGACTTTCCGGCTCCCGTTTCACCTGTTAATACCGCAAATCCTTTATCCAGGTCAATGTTCAAAGAATCTATCAGTGCGTAATTCCGTATATTTAAAGATCTGATCATTTATATAAATAACTGGATGCCTTTCTTCCTATTATTTTGCAGCTTTTCGGATGCCCTCCAGCCGTTGGCTATATGCCGGATAAATGGAAGTCAGCAATTTATAAACATTATCCTTTTCCGTTTGGTTCGACTTTGAATAGATATTGATAAGCTCATCGCTTTTGGTATCCATAAATACAGAAAGCAACACACTCATCGAATTTGCATCATATATCTTCTGCAGATTATCAAGTGATTTTGTAATCACACTTTTACCCTTTTCTGCATTTTGGACCATATCATCAAGCCCTTTTCGATGGTATTCATACCATAATTGACGAAAAGGCTTCATTTTCTCCTCCATTACCCCGGTTACAAGGGCATGTCGATTTTTATTATTATCAAACGCCTTCCATCCTGTTTCATTGATGGCTTGACATTGGGTTACGATATTTTCAGCTTGTCTAAAAAAAGGGGTACCCCCTTCCGACGAAAAACTATCAAAATCCATCCCTAAAATCATATACATATAATAAGATATGATTGCCACCAAATTACTTTCAATGGTATGGTCGGTATATACGATCGGCTCATTTTCAAGGTAATTGAACTCAATTTCATTATCCTTAAAATTAAACGTAGACGTTGTATAAGCCGCATTAAATACCGGACGGCGTGCCTGCACAATTAATTCTGCCGCATAACGATCCTGCGACGGAATACTTTTGATATTAAATTGAAGAGTACAATCTATTTTTTCAATATTCGAAAACTTGGCTTCACTCCATTTTCGGTTATTGACAAATTCCGACAAATCGGTTTCTAATGTAGAAAACATTTGTTTATAAGTACCTTCTATCTGGTCAGCATTGATTTTTACTTTACAGTTGAATTCCTGTGCAGTAACAACCGATACCGAAGCACATATCAAACATGCAGACAATATCTTTTTCATATCTCGTTATTTTGTTTTTGCGTGAATCAACTCAAAAAGCTTATCTACAATATCATTCGCAACCTCCGATTTAAGCTTTAGCGGATACTCTTGCTTTATACCATCTTTGGTAAGAATTGTAATTTTATTGGTATCCACTTGAAATCCGGCACCGGCATCCTGCAATGAATTTAAAACAATGAAATCAAGATTCTTTCGACGCATTTTCCCGATGGCATGTTGCTCCGCATCATTTGTTTCTAATGCAAATCCAACTAAAGTTTGAGCATCGGTGGCCATATGGCCTAAACTGGCGGCTATATCCGGATTCGGCACCAAACGGATAACCAATTCTTCGTCGGTTCGTTTAATTTTCTTATCTGCACACATTTCCGGACGATAATCTGCTACCGCTGCACATAAAATGGCTGCATCCTGTTCGGGAAATATATCCATAGCCGCTTCATACATCTGCTGTGCAGACTCTACATCAATTCGGTGAATATTGGGATGTATGGTAGATAAATGAACCGGACCTGCGATAAGGATTACCTTAGCTCCTCGTTCTGCACAAGCTTCAGCCAATGCAAAACCCATTTTTCCGGAAGAATAATTACCTATAAAACGTACCGGATCTATCTTCTCATAAGTAGGTCCGGCCGTTATTAATATCTTTGGTTCAGTCATTTTTTTGTGCGAAGAATTTTTCAAGAGCTTCAATAATCACATCCGGTTCTTCCATTCGCCCTTTTCCAATCAAATGACTTGCCAATTCCCCGGAAGCAGGCTCAATAATAAAATTGCCATACGACCGTAATGTGTCAAGATTCCGTTGATTAGCAGGGTGGGCAAACATATCCAAATCCATAGCAGGGGCAATAAACACAGGCGCTTTTGCTGACATATAAGTTGTAATCAACATATTATCGGCAATTCCATTTGCCATTTTCCCAATAGTTGAAGCCGTAGCAGGAGCTATTAGCATAGCATCAGCCCATAAGCCCAAATCTACATGACTATTCCAAGACCCTGTATTCGCTGTAAAAAATTCGCTGATTACAGGTTTTCCCGATAAAGTAGAAAGCGTAACCGGAGTGATAAATTCCTTTCCAGAAGCAGTCATAATTACCTGAACCTCGCAACCTTTTTTTACCAACCCTCGAACCAGATATGCCGCTTTATAAGCTGCAATACTTCCGGTAATCCCCAACACGATTTTTTTACCCTTCAACATATCATTTATTATTAAATCCACGCAGTTTAATCTCTGTAAGTACTTTTTTTGTACTTAATGCGAAGTCGCCCTGCATCATCCAATTATAATAGCCAAAATCTGTTTTAAAAACCTCTTCTACCGAACGACCTTTATATTTACCGAAGTTAAAGACCTCTACATCATCATCATTCAACACAATACGTCCCGCAAAATCTACATTTCTGTTTTGCTGTGAATACGCTGCCAGAAACTGTACGTCATTTTCCAGATCTTCATATTTATCTAGTTGTCCCATTAAAACTTCATAAGTAGCCTGTGTGTCAGCCTTTGCACTATGGGCACCATCAAGTTCTTTGTCACAATAAAATCTGTAGGCAGCTGTAAGCGTACGTTGCTCTTTCTTATGGAAAATCGTTTGTACGTCTATAAACTTGCGATGACTGATATCAAATTCGATTCCGGCACGCAGAATCTCTTCCATTAACATCGGAACATCAAAACGATTCGAATTATATCCGGCAATATCACATCCTTCCAAATCTTTGGCTATTATCTTTGCCAATTCTTTGAATGTCGGTTTATCTTTCACCATTTCATCCGTAATCTTATGAATAGCTGTCGATTCGGCCGGAATCGGACGCTCCGGATTTACAAGATAAGTAGTTGATACTTCTTTTCCATTCGGATATATTTTAAGATAAGAAATTTCAACAATCCGATCGGTTGTTATATTAATCCCGGTAGTTTCCAAATCAAAGAAAACCAATGGGTTTTTGAGGTTTAATTGCATATTATCCGTTATAGATTAAAAATCAGTCAGCATCATTGGCATCAACAACATCAGCAAATCTTCATTTTCCGCATTTTCTACCGGTAAAATCAGGCCGGCGCGTGCAGGATCTGCTAATTCAAGAATAACTTCTTGCGATGAGATAAAATTTAAAATCTCTATCAAGAAAGTTGATTTAAAACCAATGCTCATCGAATCACCATTATAATTGCAAGTAATATTTTCTACCGCAGCCGTTGAGAAGTCAATATCTTGAGCAGATACGATCATCTGATTCTCTCCTAATTGAAGTTTAACAAGCGAACTTGCTGGATTTGAGAATACAGACACACGACGTAATACGTTCATAAACAACACACGGTCAACAATTAACTTATTTGGATGATTTGTCGGGATCACAGATGCATAATTAGGAAAACGGCCTTCAATCAAACGACACGTTATTTCAAAAGCTGAAAGTTTAAACATTGCGTTCTTTTCATCGAAATACACCACAACATCTCCCCCCTCTTTCGGCAAAATATTTTTCAACAGAGTAGCAGGTTTCTTTGGCAAAATAAAAGAAGCCTTCATTCCTGTTTGAACAGAAGTGTTTTTTAACCGAACTAATTTATGAGAATCAGATGCTACAAATACAATCTCTTCCGGGAAGATATCAAGATAAATACCATTCATTACCGGACGCAATTCATCATCTGCCGTAGCAAAGATTGTGCGTGTAATGCCGTTGAGTAGGGCTTGTGAATTAATTGTAAATTTATCGGCAGTAGGACTCATAGGAGCTTTTTGTGGAAATTCATCTCCATTGACTCCGATAAAGTTATATTTTCCGTTCTGGAAATAGATGAAAATTTCCAGATTATCATCATTAATCTCAAATGTCAGCGGTTGATCAGGTAATTCCTTTAAAGGATCCAACAACGTTTTAGCCGGAACGGCAAAAATACCATTCCCCTCGGCTTCGATAAGATCCACTTTAGTAACCATTGTTGTATCGCCGTCGGAAGCAGTCAACGTCAAAGTTGTTCCTTGCAAATTAAACAAAAAGTTATCCAAAATCGGCATCGTATTTTTTGAATTGATGACACGATTGATTGCCTGAAGATGAGTCAGGAATACACTGCTTGAGATTACAAATTTCATAAGGCTGAATTTTATAATAGATTTTACTTCTAAAATAAGACATGTAAGATAAGACCCGCAAAGGGTCTTTATCGAGCAAATTTATAAAAAATAAACCGAAAGCAAGCAGATTTTAAGAAAAGAAAAACGGCACATACACCTGATTGCATATGCGCCGTAGCTATAATTATTAAACGATCCTGTTAATGATCGTAACCTATCAATTTGAATTGTTTGTTGAAATGAAGCTCTACCCCATCTGAGAATTTCACTTCATATTCTTTCGAGTCCCGTTCTAGTTCTACCACTTTTTTACCAGAGTGCTTCTCTTCTAAAAAAGATTGTATTTGAGCAGGAATCATTTTTGCCGGTATAAACCCGGTTTTAAAATTGATCTGTTTCCAATTCCCTTTACGATCAAACCCTATTTTATTACCATCGGTAAAAATTACATCATACTCTTTCCCGAAAAGACCTTCTTCATCCTGCATCACATATGAAATGGATACGTTCTCAAAGTTCGCTTTTACAAACGTTTGTGCCGCAACCGGAAGTTGCTCGAATTGAATCAGCTTACTGTCTTCTGCTTTCGCCACGCCATGCAACATAAAAATGGCAGCGAATAGAATCATCATTTTTTGTATCATATTATCTCGTTTTAATTATACTGCAAATATCCAGACCGAATCTGAATTGAATCTGAAATCAGTATTCTTTTTTTAAAATAAACCAATGTTTTTGGTCGATAAACTCATAATTACATTCAAATCCATACAGTTTACAAATAGAATCAAGAATAGCCAAACCTAACCCACTCGAACCCTCTTTCTTTTTGGTATGATAAAAGCGCTCAAATATATGATGTATATCTAAAGGTGATTCCGTGCCGGTATTTGCAATCTTCAAACCGGTTGAATCAATTATAATAATCACCTCTCCTTTTTCTCTGTTATGCACAAAGGCATTTTTTAGTAAATTCATCACCATAACAGACGCCAACTCCTTATTCATCTGCAAAGTCAGAATTCCTCTTTCCTCAATAACAACTGTCAGATTAAGATATTCATAAACTTCCTGCAGATCGTCTAGCAATCGCTTTATTAACACATTGATTTCAACTAAAGTAGGATTATCAAACTGACCATTTTCTATTTTACTCAAAAGAAGCAATGATTTATTCAGCCGCTTTATTCCATTTAATGTTTTCAACACCTTACCAATCTCGTCCATTTGAGATTCCGTCAGTTCTTCACTTTCGAGCAATAATTCTAAGCGATTATGACAGATTGCCAAAGGTGTCTGAATTTCATGTGAAGCATTTCCGATAAACTGTTTTTGTTGTTGAAATAACTCTTCTGTCCGCCGCGCATTCCGAAGAGCTGCTTCATTTAGCTTTCGAAATTCAATAATTGAAGTATCATTTTGTAATGCCTCGTTCTTCCCTCCGACTCTATAATGGTCAAGCCAGCGTAATAATATATATAAAGGACGCATATTACGTTTAAACATGCCTATATTGACTGTAATAACAACAATAAGCAGAGAGATCCACAAGAAAATAATCCACTCAATAATAGCCTGTTGCAGGTCTTCTTTTTCGATAGATGGGGTTGCTACAAGTAATTCATAGGATTGGCCCTTCCGGTCCTTAAAGAAGGTCTTCAGTACGCGAGCTGGCTCTGTTTCATGCTTCTCCTCAATATACATGACAGAGTCAATATAACGATTATTTTGCTGAGATTTCATGTAAGATTCATTTACCTCTCGAATATAATATTGATTATTCGTCCCGTTACTAGAGCGCGGCACGTCCATTCCGGCCAAAGTCCTGGTAATAACCAACTCCGAAAAATCTTCAAGAGCATCATCCGTTTCGTCATTAACTTCTTTCATAATGGCAAAATAGAAGAAAACTGCCCAAACTGTCATAACAGCAAAAAGGACTACCGACATGCTTGCGGCAATACGATTCAATAATTTCATTTATTCTCCAATAGTAAATTTATACCCAAACCCATAAACTGCCTTTAATAATGGAGTTGCATTAGCATCTTTCAGTTTTTTACGCAAGTTCTTCACTTGTGCGTAGATAAAATCGAAATTATCCACTTGGTCAATATGATCTCCCCAAACTGATTCAGCCAACGTTTGTTTATTAATTACCCGTTCCGGCCGATTCATCAGATAAAATAAAATATCGTATTCCTTTCGGGTTAGCTCTAACGGCATATCATCCACAAACACCTGAAAACTATCAGGTAAAACCCTTATATTGCCATAAGTCAACGTTATATTCCCATTTCGATTATTCCTGCGAATCACACTCCGAATACGAGCTATTAACTCAGGCAAATGAAAAGGCTTGGACAAATAATCATCTGCACCGAGTTCTAATCCGACCACTTTATCTTCAAGAGAATCTTTTGCTGAGATAATAATAACATTTTCCTGCTTATGGCGCGCTTTTAATTCTTGCAGCATAGAAAGCCCACTCCCATCCGGCAACATTATATCAAGTAAAATACAGTCATAATTATAGTCCTCTATTTTCAATAATCCTGTCTTTAAGTCCCCTGCACAAGTGACTATATAACGTTCTTTTTCTAGATAACGTTGAATAATCTCACGCAATTCAGGCTCGTCTTCTATAATTAATATCTTCATTTGTGTATAATCTATGATTTCGGTTTTTTTATAATAAAACAAAGGAAAAAATGATTTCTGAATTTTTCTTGAAATCTACAAAGGAAATACTTTTATCCCTTATTCTTAGAGAAAAACGAGGTCGGCCATGATTCATCATTCACCAACTTATATTTTTATAAAATAAAAGTTTTTAAAATAGCTTTCAACAATAACCTATTGAAACAGAATTATAACAAATAAAAACTATATTTGATATATTGAATTTTATTATCATAATTTACAAAACATTTATAATGAGGAAACTATACTCTTTATACACATCATTAGTCGGTATCGCATTAACAACGGGAGCAGCGTCTGCTCAAATTCCGAGTGGATACTATAACAATGCGGATGGATTGAGTAAAAATGAATTAAAAACGGCCTTACATCAAATCATTTCTAAAGCAAACATGCTCGGGTACGGCTCAGGAGTGGGAAAAACCTGGTCCGGATTCTTAGAAACAGATCAATCTGCCGATGGTTCAGTTTTTGACCGTTATTCTAATATTAAACGTGAGTTTAATGGTACAAATGCTGTAGACGGCATGAATATAGAACATAGCTTTCCTAAAAGTTGGTGGAAAGGGTATGAAAACAATGCTTATCGCGATCTTTTTCATTTATACCCTTCGGATGGCTACACGAATAACTTAAAAGGAAATCTACCTTTAGGTATCGTTAAAGAACCAGCATCTTTTGATAATGAGGTAAGTAAAATCGGACCAAATAAATTTGGAACTACATACACCGGTTCTTGCTTTGAACCGGCCGATGAATATAAAGGCGATTTTGCTCGCTCATACTTTTATATTGTTACCGCATACGAAGATTTTGAAGCTTGGTGGACCTCACCTATGCTGGACAATAACCGTTGGCCTGTTTTTAACAAATGGTCGGTCGACTTATTGCTACAATGGCATCGGGAAGATCCCGTAAATGACTTAGAACAATTACGTCAGGAAAAAGTACATCAAATTCAAGGGAATCGCAATCCGTATATTGACTATCCAGAATTGGTAGAATATGTATGGGGCAAAGACACATTGGCTATTTACCATTTTCCGGAAGAAACCGCTCCATTCTTAACAACACCTTCGCGTTGGGAACGTATCAATATGGGAATAGAAATGCTAAATACCCGGGTTGAAAAGCAAATCTCTTTTGGAGGCAAAAATCTTACAGAAAATATTATTCTTTCCCTTAAGCAAAATAACGGCATCTTCACCTTGTCTTCAACCAATATTACAGCGGCCGCAGTAAACCAAGGAACTGAAATAACGTTAAGCTTTGAGGCAACCTTACCGGGATACGCCTATGACACATTGATCATATCATCCCCCGAACTGACAGAGGATCGTTTGATTCCGATTACAGGCCTTACCGCTGTCGATTTTATGACATTGGATCCAGAAGCAATAAACGCAACCTCTGCAACTCTTAATTGGATGTCTGTTCCCAACGCCAGCAACTATCTGTTAGATATCTATCAAGGAGATTTAAAAGCTGGAAACCTGATTATATCAAAATATATTGAAGGTACATCGAATAATAAAGCCATAGAACTTTATAATGGGACCGATAAAACAATCGACTTATCCCGCTACAGCATAAAAAGGCAATCAAACGGCAACGGGGGGTTTAGCTCTGAATTAAAACTTGAAGGATCTTTAGCAAGTGGACAGACATGGTTAATCTGCCATGAATCCGCAGTGGAGAGTTTAAAATCGGGCGCTAATATGATTGTTGCAGCTAATCAGGGTGCTTCAGCCATTACGTTTAATGGCAATGATGCAATTGCCTTATATCAAGATGGTATTATGATCGATTTGGTTGGCGAAAAAGACAATCCATCCGATTGGGGAAAAGATTGCAGTTTATATCGCTTAAGTCAGGTTACTCATCCTTCTATTAGTTTCACCTGGGATCAATGGGTTAAGAAGCCAATCGATACATTTGAAGGAATAGGCTCACATACTATCAACTTCGCAACGAATCCTATTTATATCGAGCAACAAATTGCAGTTGGAATAAACGCGTCTTATACTTGTTCAAAGCTAATGCCGGAACAAACATATACTTATCGGGTTACAGCGAAGCTCTCTGATGGGACCGAACTCCATTCTGTTAATTCGAGCCAATGCAAAACCAAACCTCTCGAACAACCGGAAATATTATCAGCCACTCAAATAACGGCCAATAGTTTTATTGCAAATTGGGAACTGGTTCCCGATGCCACTTATTACCTGATTGATTTATTCACTCTTTCCGACTCGGAAGAGCAATTTTCGGAAGAAGGATTCAACGCTGTAGGCTCAAAGGGAACCCCTCTTCCTGAGGGCTGGCGCGGTACGGCTAGTGGCAATTATACAACCGAGGCCAGCTCTGGTAAGAAACCTAATTCCATAGCTCTAAAAAGCAGTGGAGAATGGTTGCAGTCGCCTACATTCCCGAACGGTATTAGCAGTTTATCTTTTATGTATCGTTTCCCTTCTAAAGGACTGGGAGCTTATTTTACCGTCGAAGGATTGAAGGGTGAAAAATGGTTTAATATAGACACAATCTATTGTGAAAACTCTAATAAAACAACTTTAGAATACACACCATCCCAACCATTTACAACCATCCGATTCACTTATGTCAATAAAATATCCGGTACAAACCTGGCATTAGATGACGTAATCATTGGATATGGCAAACCGGAAGCCAACTATATCTTTCAAGGTCAAAAAGCATTTGATAATGAATACCTGATAAAAGACCTGAAAGAAAATTCGGTTTACAACTACCAAATTCGCGCTGGTGTAGGTGATTATATTTCAGATATATCCGATATTATGACTGTAAAAACAGCTCAAGGATTATCTGTATCAGAAATCAAAAAGACACCTTTCCGGTATTACATTTCAGAAGAAGGAATCAAATTATGGAATCTTCCTACTCATAGTCAAATACGCTTGATTGACATGGATGGCCGAATAATTTATAAATATAAATCCTTCGAGAAATCACTTTCAATCCCTTTATCTCAGAAAGGAATATATATTCTACAATGCATCTCTGATTCCGACAATTATACATTACGAATCGCTTATTAAGAGCAAAAGTCCCGGACCAACAACGTCCGGGACTTTTTTATTGACGAATTCTATGTTCCACGTTGGTTTACACAAGCAGAAGGGTTAATTTTGCACCTTCTCATAAAAAACAATTCAAATGAATATACTTTGGCTTGACCTAAACTCCTCTTACTCTCACTCGTCATTAGCGCTTCCTGCTATTCATGCGCAGTGCGACAATACGCATCATTGGGATGTAGTACGCACAACAATCAACATCCCGGTTGTAAGCATAGTACAAGAAGTGGTTGATAAAAAGCCAAATCTGATTTTTGCCACAGCATGGCTGTTTACACACGAGCACCTGCTAGCTACCCTTTCGCGAATAAAAGTCTTATTACCCGACTGTTTAATCGTTTTGGGAGGGCCCGAATTTTTAGGTAACAACGAGAAATATCTTCGCACCCATACCTTCATTGATATGGTGTTTCGTGGAGAGGGAGAAGAAAATGTACCTAAATGGCTTGACATTTGGGATAAACGCGAATATTGGAATACTATTACGGGAGCTTGCTATCTGGATCAGACCAACACATATCAAGATACCGGAAATGCCAAAGTAATGAATTTCGCAAAGCTCAATTCCCCCGAATCAAGTCCGTTTTTTTGTCGAGACAAAGCATTCGTACAGTTTGAAACAGCCCGGGGATGCTTTAACACCTGTGCTTTTTGTGTCAGTGGAGCCGATAAACCCGTACGGTTTTTGTCAATGGATCAGGTCAGAGAACGTCTGCACGGATACATGCGTATGGGGATAAAGAGTATTCGCCTGCTCGACCGAACTTTTAATGGTCAGAGCAAGCGGGCATTAGAGATGCTTGACCTTTTTACAGAATTTGCAGGTGAACTGACTTTTCACCTTGAAGTACATCCGGCAATGTTAAGTCTTGAGGTCCGTGAAAAATTACGCAATCTTCCCAATGGCTTGTTACACGTTGAAGCCGGAATACAGAGCTTACGCCAAGATGTATTAACAAAAAGCCGACGTTTGGGCTCACTTGAAGATTCATTAGATGGTCTTCGCTTTCTTTGCTCTTTGAAAAACATGGAAACTCATGCCGATCTTATCGCCGGGCTTCCTGGCTATACTTATCCAATGATGGTAGAGGATGTTTATACTTTAGCCTCTTTTGATGCTGGCGAGATTCAGCTGGAACTTTTAAAATTACTACCCGGTACCCGGATGCGAAACGAAGCCCCCGGCAATGGTCTTTTTTACGCTCCGCTTCCTCCTTATGAAGTCCTTAAATCAGACAGCATGAGTATGCAAGATTTGGTACAGGCTCGATTACTCTCTCGACTACTGGATATGTATTATAATGCATCAGCATGGAGAGCTGCATTCCGCAGACTACTAATGAATAAACCCGGATTCTTAGAGTCATTTTTAGAGTTCATGACTGCCAAAGAATTGCTATTACAGCCATTAAGCCTTGAGCGACGCGGATTATTATTATACGAATTCTGCAATGAATATGCTCCTGCAAGGCTATCATGTATATCTTTTGCTTGGATTGAGGCAGGATTACCGTTCGGTAAAGCTCCGGCACAAAAACTACACCCAATTCTGATTTTACCCGATAATTTTACTCCTTTATGGGGTGATACCACAAAAGAAATGCGCTTTTATCAAATTGAAGACCGTATTTACGGCTTTGACAGGGCAATACATCGTCAACGCCCTGTATTTTGCGCAAAAATATGATTCTCTGATATTTAATAAAACCAATAAGACTATTCTGTATGAGTAAACTCCTTACAGGATAGTCTTATTGGTTTAGAAAAGGTTTAGTTAAATACGATCAGAGGTGAGCTTGCTCCTTTATTTCAATATTGGAGGGTATATCGAATACTGTTTTATCAAGTTGAGGGTTTTCATCAAAAGAGATAAACTCCTGCTCCATCACAATTCCATTATTAACTGTAATATATTGTAGAGGAACTCCCTTATAAACCCAATTAGTCACTTCTTGATCCCTTCCGTTATCTTTAATTGTGTATTTATAAAGATCACAAGAGTATTCTTTCAGTTTTACACGTCCCAAATAGCGTATATTATATTCTTTTTCTGTCAATTCGTCCAAATGCAGCCAGTTAATACGAGGACGTACACGAGGATAGCGAATAGCCTCTCCCGACTCTGGTTTAACCATGGTCATAAATTTGTCTCCATAAATTGTACGGGTCATTAGCGCATGCTCATCTACTCCCATTACAGACTCTATCACAATCTGATTACCCCATTCATCAAAAATTTCTTTTTGCTGCAATATTACGCCACCCGCATTTACTTTCGAACATATAACACCGGATTTCACTTCATACCACAAATGTTGAGCAAAAATAGGGCAAAGACAGAAAAAAGATAAAATAAAAAAAAATATCCGTTTATTCATAGCTTTAAATTTTATAAGCTATAAACAAACGGATACATTCTTTTGTTTTGAAATTTAACCTTTATTCCACAGCAGCCTCTTTCATTTGGTACATATCAAGATATTCTTCATTAAGAGGATCCTTTTCTGTATAAATAGTAATAGGCAATAGCTCAAAATTGGCTAATGCGGAGTTCAATCTTTCTCCAAAAGCAGGTACATTTCGCGTAATAAACACCAATGTTCGTTCATTATCACCGGTGTACACTCCTGTCAAAATAGATAATTTATCTTTTTCCATTGCTTTCTGCAACACGTCTTGCACCCCTTCCATCAGTTTAGCCGTAGGCTCATCCGGCATTCCTTTGGCATCTCCCTCATATTTCCAATAAATCTCAGCACGTTCTTTAAACTTGCCCGATTTTATGAACTCCATAATCTGATCACGCCCATTTATAAATACCATCTTCCCATTTTCGGCTTCCGACAAAGCGGTAAACCAGACATCTGTTAACTTCATACAAATAGAATTGTGTTAGTAAATTTTCAAAACTTAAACTCATTACATATTAGAAACGGAAACGCACTTTAAATGCTACATCGTTCCATGTTTTGCATGTAGTAAAGTTAATTGCCGGCTCATATCCAAAAGCAAATGCAATCGGTGCTCCCGAAAAAGCATATTCCAACCCGATTGTAGGAACTAATCCAAAAGCAAAATCACCTGAATGGTCATTATGATATTTTCTCAAATGATATCCTCCCATATGAAGACCACCACCCATATACATGCTTAATGCATCTACCAATGGCACATGATATTCATACATAAATTTAAATGAAGGACCATTATGTTGGATATTATATCCCATTACTCCCTCTAAGGCATGCACACGATTCATATAATACTTCATCGAGACACCCATTGTAGGCCCAAGATTTGCTCCAATCTGAAAATTGCTTTGTGCTTTTACAACTCCGAAAGAACCTGCCATCAACGCGACAGCTACAAACACTTTTTTCATCTGCATAATTGATTTATAATGACACTTTTAAAACCTGATCTTTAAAATGTAAAGAGAAGGTTTATTTACGTAACTTGCCTCATAAAATGTAAAATATAGGCAATACGGATTGTAAAATTACGATAAGTGTTTCTAAATTACAAAAATGCAACTAATTTATTAAGATTCTTTCATTCCCTACGTCCACCACCAAATATATTCAATAACAAGAGGAATAGGTTTATAAAATCAAGATAAAGAGATAAAGCTCCAAGAATTGACATCTTTCGCTCTGTTTCCTGATCCAACCCGGCTTGTCCTATCTGCTTTATTTTCTGAGTGTCATAGGCGATCAATCCGACAAATACAATAATCCCGGCAATTGTGATAACCCAGTTGAGCGACGTGCTTTTTAAAAATATATTCACCACTGCAGCTATAATTACTCCAATCAATACCATAAAGAGTAAATTACCGATCTTTGTAAGGTCTGTCTTTGTCATGAAACCATATACACTCATAATAGCAAAGGTTCCTGCCGTTATAAAAAAAGTAGTAGCTATGCTTGTCGCTGTATAAACTAGAAAAATAAATGACATTGTAAAACCATTTACCACTGAATACAACAGAAATAACAAAGTCGCCGTAGAAGCACTCATTCGCTTAATCGCTCCTGAAATGGCAAAAACCAATACTAACTCACCTATCAGTAATCCCCAAAATAAAATCTGATTTGAAAATACCGCATTTCTTATAGAAGGTGTAGATGCAACCCATAATGCAGTAAATCCGGTTAAAGCCAATGCTAAAGACATCCATCCGTATACTTTTGCAATAAATGTATTCTGAAAAATGGATGTCTGCGACTCGGTACGTGATAAATTATCCATATAATCTTCAATTAAAAAATTATGTATATTACCATTTTTCGCCATCTCCTTGCATCGGTAGGCCATCTGTCCAATGAATAGACGCGTGCGTACCGTCACAAAATGGTTTGTTTGATGATTGTCCGCACCGACATAATGTTACACGATTTCGGATTTCATAACTCTTTCCGTCAGCACTTTCAATACGAATTCCACCTTTTACCCAAATTGGTCCGCTCACTTTAATCTGAGGGTCCTGAATCAATCCGATAGAAGGATCGAATTTTGGTTCGAAAGCCTTACCGCTCTTTTTATCCCAGCCAATCAAACGCCCGGCAGGACAATGCCCGGCTTCATGAAAGAATATCTTGCGGGCATCCTCTGTCGTTGCTTCTCCTACAATATTCCAGATACGCCCATGCGCATCGCAAAAACGTGCATAAGCACATAGTTTTTCATCGTCCGAAAGCATTACATCCGGACCTTCATACCATTCGCTGTTTTCTAAAATAGGATTAAAAGAAGCGGTTTCTTGCGGATCCCAGTCGGCTGTAGCATGAGCTCCATCGCAAAATGGCTTGTGATGCGATTCACCACATCTGCATAAAGCACATTTATTCGGTTCTGCTGTAAAATGTTCCCCTTTCTGATAAAGCCAAGAATTGCCGTCTTCATTAGGTAAAATAATCTCCTGATCAATTGGAGGATTTCCGAAAACCAGATATGGACCTTTCGGAGTTATTTTAATGTAGAATGTTGCAGGAGCCGCCGTAGATCCGGTATCCCGTTTTGTTAACTCATCTCTTTCCATTGTTATAGTATTTAGTTTAATCTATAACAATCGCTAAAAAAGATAGTTCAGATTTCTAAAACTAGCCCATCATAAGCAAGATTAAAACTATCCGGCAAAGAATCATTTACACTTTTATACAAACCCATCTGATGGCTTATGTGAGTAAAGTAAGTTGCCGAAGCCTTAATTTCTCGACTCAGAACAATGGCTTCATCCAATGATAGATGAGATAAATGGCGTGTTTTACGCAAAGCATCCATAATTACCAGTTTTACTCCTTTCAGTTTTTCCATTTCGGTATCCGGCATTACTGTAAAATCCGTAAGATATGCCATATCCCCTATCCGAAATCCCAATACCGGCAATTTATAATGATAGAGCCGAATGGGTGTTACCCATGTATTTCCTACCTGAAAAGGATATCGATGAATGGTGATCAGGTCAATGTCCGGAATTCCGGGATATTTGTGGTCCTGAAACATATAACTGTATTTTTCCCTCAAACCGTCGGCAGCGCGCCGCTCGGCATACACCCGAAATGCTTGATGCCGACAGAAAGGACGTAAATCGTCAATTCCGCTTACATGGTCATAATGAAGATGAGTAAGTAACAATGCATTGGGATGAACAGGCTGGTGAGTGAGCATCTGTGTGCGAAAATCCGGGCCACAATCAATTAATATATGATCATTGCCGTTTTCAACTAATATGGATGAACGCATCCTATTATCCCGTGGATCGGAAGAAAGACACACCTCGCATCTACAGCCTATTTCCGGCACACCGGTAGAAGTGCCGCTCCCTAATACAGTAATCTTCATAGTCAAATATAATTTACCTCAGGCGATATTTTAATTCCAAACTTATCTTTAACCGAATCACAAATAGCTTGAGCCAAGCTCATAATTTCATGCGCGGTAGCCCCTTTTTTATTAATCAACACTAAACATTGACGATCATGTACGGCAGCTCCACCCCACGATTTTCCCTTCCAGCCACATTGTTCGATCATCCATGCAGCCGGCACCTTTACATATTCGTCATTGACCGAATAATGAGGCATCTGAGGATAACTTGACAATAGATTCTCATACTGGATGCGCGATATTACCGGATTCATAAAGAAACTACCGGCATTCCCGTATTCATCAGGCTCGGGCAATTTGCTTTTTCTGATTGCAATAACGGCATCACGTACATTTGCGAGCGACAAGCTCCCACGTCGTTCTACCTCTTCTTTCAAATTACCATAATCAAGCGTATAATTGGGCGTTTTATCCAGCCGATATAAAACAGAGGTAACAATATATTTCCCTTTCCATTCTGTTTTGAATTTACTCGCACGATAACCATAGCCACATTCTTCATTATGAAAAACACGTTTTTCTCCTGTAGCAACCTCTATCGTTTCTACTTCTTCTATTAAATCACATGCTTCGATTCCATAAGCGCCTATATTTTGTACGGCCGATGCGCCTATTTCTCCCGGTATATAAGATAAATTTTCACATCCGCCCAAATTATTCTCTACGCTATAAGCACAAAAATCATCCCATACAACACCGGATCCGGCACGTACCCATACATATTGTTCATTTTCACGCTCACGCTTAATAAAACGTATTGCCGAGTGAAGAATTACTCCGGCATAATCACTCGTAAAAAGCAGATTGCTACCTGCTCCGATATGAAAGAAGGGTTGTTCTTTTAATAAGTCTGATTGCAATAACTCCACCAACTCTTCGTTAGTATTATATTCAGCATACCACCGGGCACAAACATCCAAATGAAAGGTATTGTGTTCACGCAGAGCATATTTTTGTTTTAATAGCATAATGACAATTTCTTGATATATTCTGATATAACAAATATAAAGGATTCTGCGCAACGAATAAGGTGAGATCATTATTTATTTGAATAAACAATCTCTCTTTCTTTTTATAATAATCGGCTCTCCAATAAACAACATCTATCCTTCTTAAGAAACAAACAGACTTACAAGATTTAAAGAAAATAAGGTAAGCAGATTTTTATTGTTATGTTTTCAAGTACTCACAACGTACCTTGTTTTAATTCCGATTCTTTTTATTACTTTAGCCCCGTTAATAAGAACAAATAAATGCTGAAACGTCGATTCATATCCTCTACCCACCTTTTGCGATTCCGCCGCTGGAGTCGTAATCGCTTTGCTGCTTTTTGTAGCGTGGGCAGATCAGTTGTGATCGGACGCTTAAAAAACAGCATTGCTGATGCCTCTCTTTCTAAAAAAACAGCATTTTCGGTCAATAAACCCGAACAACTTAAACTTCACGAACAGGAGTATGATCCGGACGACGAGACTTCTCTTGTTTTAGCGATTATCAACGATTTATTTATGACATACACTTTGCCGGTAGTTTCTATAGAAGCTGCTGCAAATCGTCATATCTTTTTATATAAAAACTCAGACGCATCTGTCGCTCAGTATTATTTACTGCGACAGATGCGTTTTTTTTATTAATTCTAATCACTTCGTATATGCAAAGAATAATTGATCAAATAAAAAATCAGATTATTGCCGGCGTAGCAATTACCCGCCCTGAACTTGATATTCTGATTAACGCCCCTCGTGAAGAGGTTTATCAAGCGGCTGGCGAAATTACGCGTCATTTTCTAAAAGACAAATTTGATATGTGTTCCATTATTAACGCAAAATCAGGCCGTTGTCCGGAAGATTGCAAATGGTGTGCTCAATCGGCCCATTATAAAACGACGGCCGATATCTATACCCTCCTTCCGGCATCTGAATGTCTCCGACATGCTCTTTATAATGAAAAACAGGGTGTTCATCGTTTTTCATTGGTTACAAGTGGACGGAAATTAAATAAGCGTGAATTGGATTTGGTATGCGATACTTATCAAGAATTGGGACGGAAAAGCAATATAAAACTATGTGCTTCATTAGGTCTTATGGAAGAAACCGAGATGCAACGGTTGGCTACAGTAGGCGTAACCCGATATCATTGCAACCTCGAAGCTGCGCCTGGTTATTTTAAGAGTGTTTGCACAACTCATACGCACGATGCGAAAATTAGAACTCTCCAGGCCGCTATTACAGCCGGCATGGATGTGTGTTCGGGGGGAATTATAGGAATGGGCGAAACACGCAAACACCGGATTGAACTAGCATTTATATTGCGAGATTTGGGCGTAAAAAGTATCCCGATTAATGTTTTGGTTCCTATTCCGGGCACTCCTTTAGAAAATTCGATTCCACTCTCGGAAGATGAAATATTATTAACAATAGCCCTTTTCCGATTTATCAATCCGGATGCTTTTCTTCGTTTTTCGGGAGGAAGGGCTCAACTAAGTTCTGATACTCAAAGAAAAGCGCTTGAAATTGGCATCAATTCCGCTATTGTAGGCGACTTACTCACTACAATCGGATCAAAAGTAGAGGATGATAAAAAATTATTTAAAGAAACAGGTTATGATATCAGATAAAAATAGAATCGATTTTGATCGGCAACACCTTTGGCACCCCTATACGTCTACAACTAATCCGTTACCCGTATATTCGGTAACGGAAGCTCATGGCGTCCGCCTGCGACTTGAAGACGGACGAGAATTAATCGACGGGATGTCTTCTTGGTGGGCTGCCGTACATGGGTACAATCACCCCGTTTTAAATGAAGCCCTGAAAGAGCAAATTGATAAAATGTCGCATGTTATGTTCGGGGGAATCACCCATGAGCCAGCGGTTGAATTAGGTCGGTTATTGCTATCTGTCGTCCCTCAAAATCTGACAAAGATTTTTTATGCCGATTCGGGATCAGTTGCAGTTGAAGTTGCCATGAAAATGGCTGTACAATATTGGTTTTCGAAGGGTAAAAAAGAAAAAAATAATTTTGTAACGATTCGTTCCGGGTATCATGGAGATACATGGAATGCCATGTCCGTATGTGATCCGGTAACAGGCATGCATGGTATTTTCGGGTCAGCTCTTCCGATTCGTTATTTTCTTCCTGCTCCCGAATGCCGTTTTGGCGAGGAGTGGAATCCTGATATAATGCTTCCTCTTGAATCGTTATTGCAGGAAAATGCGGATAATCTGGCAGCGTTCATACTCGAACCTATTGTTCAAGGTGCAGGAGGAATGCGTTTTTATCATCCACAATATCTGGCAGAAGCACGTCGCTTATGCGACCGATATGACATATTACTGATTCTTGACGAAATTGCTACCGGATTTGGACGGACCGGCAAAATGTTTGCATGTGAACATGCCGGAATCGCTCCGGACATTATGTGTTTGGGGAAAGCGCTTACCGGAGGATATATGACTTTATCCGCTACCCTGGCATCTGACGAAGTTGCGACAACCATTTCAACGGGTTCGCCGGGCGTATTTATGCATGGCCCTACATTCATGGGCAATCCGCTAGCCTGTGCCGTAGCTCGGGCATCCGTTTCTCTTCTGCTGGCGTCCGATTGGCAATCTAAGGTAAACCAAATCGAATACCAGTTGAAAAGAGAACTGAGTGAGGCCAGAAATTATCAGCAGGTCGCGGATGTTCGCGTATTGGGAGCGATCGGGGTAATTGAAATGAAACAGAATGTTGATATGGGAATAATTCAAAAACAATTTGTTAAGGAAGGAGTATGGGTGCGGCCTTTTGGAAAGTTAGTATATATTATGCCTCCTTTCATCATGCAACCAACCGATCTCAGCCTGCTGACGAAGTCATTATTAAAAGTAGTATCCATGCAATAATAAATTATTCTCATGAACTATTTGGAAGAAAAGCTGACACAGAAAAAAGAAAACGGGAACTACCGGGTTCTGTTAAATATTGATGATATCCGAGAAGAGGCCTTATTAAGAACCGGCGATTTTATTAATTTGAGTGCAAACGATTATCTCGGTCTGGCCGAAAACAAATCGTTACGCAAAGAGTTTCTTGAAACATTGAATGAAACGAATTTCCGCCCCTCTTCCTCCTCTTCCCGCCTTCTGACTGGGAATACACTCGAATACCAATTGTTCGAAGAAGAATTGGCTTCCGCATTCAACGCAGAATCAGCTCTATTGTTCAGCTGTGGATATCATGCCAATACGGGAATAATACCCGCAATTGCAGATCATGAAACCTTGATCCTAGCCGACAAACTCATACATGCCAGTATGATTGATGGAATTAAGTTATCCGATGCAAAATGTATTCGATTTCGTCATTTAGATTATGTTCAACTCGGACGATTAGTAAAGGAACACCATTCGGCTTATCGCTCGATACTTATTGTTACAGAATCGATATTCAGCATGGATGGAGATGAAACAGATTTGCAGCGTTTGGTCGAACTGAAAAAACGATATCCGAAAGTAGCACTTTATATTGATGAAGCCCATTCATTCGGTGTGCGGGGGAATCGGGGATTAGGATGTTGCGAAGAGCAAAATTGCATTGAAGATATTGATTACATAGTAGGAACTTTTGGGAAAGCTCTTGCCTCAATTGGTGCTTTTCTAATCAGTAATCGAACGGCTCGTGAATACTTGATTAATTCTGTACGTCCGTTTATTTTCACCACTGCATTGCCTCCGGTAAATATAGCTTGGACTCGGTTTTTATTTCATAAATTACCGGAATTCAATCAAGAGCGCTCTCATCTACGCAACCTGTCAGCGATGCTACATGATTTTATAGCCACTACCACCCAGCCACCTATCAGTACATCGCATATCATTCCGATTATGATTGGGGAAAATAAAAAGGCAATACATACAGCTATTGAATTACAAAAACAGGGATTTTACATATTACCTATCCGCCCACCTGCAGTTCCGGTAGGAACTGCCCGGCTACGTATTTCGCTAAGCGCAGAACATACTAATAAACAAATACTTGACTTAACAAAACAGTTAAAACAACTTATATGAAACATACTTTTATCCGGCAAGGGAAAAGCCCTGTATTGGATCTTATTTTCGCGGGTTGGGGTATGGATCAACACCCTTTTTTACAAGAGGCAACCGATAATGATTTGTGTATTTGTTATGATTACTCTGATTTGAGTCTTGACTTATCCATATTCGAATCTTATCATCATATACGGTTATTAGCCTGGTCTATGGGAGTATGGAGTGCGGCACGGACTTTTGAAAATTCAGATCTCCCGTTTGTTATGAAAGTGGCTGTTAATGGCACGCTCTATCCGATTGATGATCTACATGGGATTCCGCGAACTATTTTTTCAAGCACACTAGAACATTTGTCAGTTGCTACAATTGATAAATTCAATCGCCGGATGTGTGGTACAAAAGAGCAAAAAAGCAGATTTGACCAAATAGCTCCTTTGCGCTCGGTTGAATCGCTGCGCAATGAATTATTGGTCTTATACAATCAGGTTGAAAGTAGTCCGATACCCGCATTTAAATATGATAAGGCAATTATCGGCACAAAAGATCTGATCTTCCCATCGGAGAACCAACGAAGTGCTTGGAAGCAAGAAAAAGAGACCAGAATTACAGAAATTGCAATGGCTCATTATCCCGAAAACTTTATTTCTTTCTTAACAGAATAGAAACTTGATAATATATGTCATCACATAAAAATAAAAAACAGATTATATAAAATGAATATGATCGATAAACAGTTGGTTCGCAATCGTTTTTTGCGTTCTACACACTCCTATGATCAACAAGCCATTGCACAACAAATAATTGCAAATCGATTGTTGGAGATGCTTTTTCAGCATTCATTTAGATCAGAAAAGATATTAGAAGTGGGATGTGGATCAGGATTTCTTACCAAGTCATTCTTACAGAAATGCTCACCCGGAAAAATAATATTAAACGACTTATATCCAATACAGAAACAGTTAGCAGACGCTTTGATAAAAACGAATTATCAGTTTATAGAAGGAGATGCCGAAAATTTAGTTTGGAAAGATAAATTGGATCTCATCATAACCTCCTCCACAATACAATGGTTTAATAATCCGGCAGCATTTATCTCAAATTGTCGTGATTGTTTATTACCAAACGGGATATTGGCTTTTAGCACCTTTCTTCCAGGCAATCTACAGGAAATCTATCAACTGACCGGTGTCGGGCTAAATTATTTTTCTGAAGAAACCTTACGATTAATGCTTGATACCGACTTTGAAGTATTAGAGACAAGATCTGAAGAAATTAAAGTTCATTTCCCCTCCACACGCCATGTTCTCAAGCATTTAAGTGATACCGGCGTAACTGGAGTTTCTACAAAACGCTGGAATAAAGAAAGTTATCACGAATTCAACAACGAGTATGAAAAGCTTTTCCGAACAGACGAAGGACTAAAACTCACCTATACTCCGGCTTATTTTATAGCACGCAAAAAATAATTGATAATTAAATGAACACGAAAACATATTTCATATCAGGAATTGATACAAACATAGGAAAGTCGTATGCCACCGGCATATTAGCTAAAGAGATGCAAACAAAAGGAGTAAATGTTATCACCCAGAAAATGATTCAAACCGGTAATGAAGGGTATTCAGAAGATATTGAACTACATCGCCGTATTATGGATATCGATATGACTCCGGAAGATCGTGAATTTTTGACTGCACCATGTATCCGCACCTATCCATGCTCTCCGCATTTAGCTGCCAAAATAGATAACGAGCCTATTAATATAGATCTTATCCATTCTGCAACGCTTGAATTAGAAAAACGATTTGATATTGTTTTATTAGAAGGTGCAGGTGGATTAATGGTGCCTGTCACCGACAATTTTCTGACAATAGATTACATTTGTAAACATAATTACCCGCTTATCCTTGTTACAAGTGGTAAATTAGGAAGTCTGAATCACACATTACTGAGTCTTGAGATTGTTAAGAGCCGGAATATTCATTTGCACCAATTAATTTATAACCTCTATCCCGAAATTGATCCAATTATAGAAAATGATTCATTACAATATCTGACGAATTATTTAAAAAAACATTTTACAGAAACAGAAATACGTACAATCGGAAAGTTTGACATTTAAGTTAGAAGAGGTACTTTTTAAAATAGTACAATGTTAATATTTATATATTATATCTATGAAACGGTGATCATCAAAAATACATTGTCATTCATAAATCAACAAGCTAGTTTTTATTTATTTTTTAACATATGTATAATGCATCGATATATGTTTGACGTATAATATATTACATTACATTTATATGTTTAACGAATGAAAACAGGCATGCATGCTTAATTTTTTCTTTTCGGAACACTTGCTAATTAATAAAAAGGTACTACTTTTGTCATCGTCAAACGGGTTTAGCTCAGTTGGTAGAGCACTGGTCTCCAAAACCAGGTGTCGGGAGTTCGAGTCTCTCAACCCGTGCCAAAAGCACCATCACACGGAAGTAGCTCAGTTGGTAGAGCACCGGTCTCCAAAACCGGGTGTCGGGAGTTCGAGCCTCTCCTTCCGTGCAACAAAAAAAGCGTTTCGAAATCGAAACGCTTTTTTTGTTTAATTTTCCACTAACCACTCTTTAAATCGGGACGTTTTAAGCTTACTTATAACGATTCTTTCGGGAATTTTCACTACTAAATTAACAGAGAGCCTACTCCCAAACCAAAAATCGACATCTTTTATTGCCTTTCGGGCAATTATATACTGCCGATTTGCACGTATAAACTCTTTCGGATTCAAAGAATCCGAAATTGATTCAAGTGAGCGATCTATTTCATGCTCTGCCCCTTCAAACGTACAGGCTATCGTCCGTTCATTCGTTGTATAAAAATAGGCGATATCTTCTGTATTTAATATAAGAAAACGATCGGACAACATAATCAGGAAACTTCCGGCAAAATGCTTTTTCACACTTTTTCCTAAATTCGTAAGATATTCATCTAATTGGATTCCGGTAAGTGCTTGCATTTTATTTAATGCACGTTCGATATCTTTTAATTGATATGGCTTCAGTATATAATCAATGCTATTGTGTTTGAATGCATCTATCGCATACTGATCATATGCTGTCGTAAAAATAATAGGACAATTCACTTCAACTGCATTTAAAATATCAAAAGAGATACCATCTGTCAGATGAATATCCATAAATATAAGTTCGGGCATGGGGTGTGAGTGTAACCATTCAATCGTACTTTCTACACTATCTGTTGCGCCTACTATTTCGGCTTCCAACTCCGGAATTTCCAATAAAAGGCGTTTTAAGCTTTTTACGGCAGGTATTTCGTCTTCTATGATTAATATCTTCATAATAAAGTTATACTTATTTTAGAGGTAATAATATTTTAAATTCTGTTTCATTTTGCTCGATTCCAATCTCTTTACCCATTAATAGACGAAATCGTTTATTAAGATTTTCCAGTCCGATTCCGGCACCACCACTTTTCCGGAGTTTGGGGATACGGTTATTATAAACTTCTAAAACCTGATTTCGGATACGTAATGTAATTACAAGCGGATTTTGCATACTACACCCATTATGGTTAATGGCATTTTCCACCAATGGTTGTAACGCTAATACAGGCAGTAAATATTGTTTTTCGGTCTCGGGAATATCAATATCAAAACGGATTTTATCTTCAAAACGGATATTCAATAAATATTGATAAGATCTCAGAAACTCTAACTCTTCTGTAATCGGAACCAATCCTTTTTTTGATGATTGTAAAATATAACGAAACACAGTCGATAATTCACTTATATAAATCACACTCTTTTGCTGTTCTCCTTCAATCAATAAATATTGAAGTGAATTTAATGAATTAAAGAAAAAGTGTGGATTCATTTGATTCGTTAATGCGTTATATTGAATCTGCAAATTTTCGGAGCGGAGTTTTTCATTTTCAACTTTTATCGAATTTTCTCTTTCCATCATCTTAATTAAAAGACCGGTAAGAAAAGAGATCACAATCATAAATAAGTAACGGCTGAATAAAATAGCATCGAATTTAGGACGAAATCGAAATTCAAAGTGATGCATCAATTGTTTGATAATAATATTTTCTGCCACAAAGGCAACCACTACTACAATTACCACCTTCGCTATCATTATTAACATTTCCTGTCGTCCAGTTTTTCCATCTCGCCCTGAAAAGCTCGAGTTTCCGGTTATAAATAATAAAAGAAATGATGTAACGTAATACCAAAGAAACTGGAAAGACATAAATTCGAGGGATGTCAAGCGAGGATGAGGACGTGGTCCATGCATAGGAGGCATATCCGGCATCATTGGGGGACGCCCCGGATATATCAGATTTATCAAATGGGGAAAATTTACTAGCAGAGATATAATCAATGCCCCTATTGCCAATATAGTCAGTTTCTTTTTATCAATAAAATACATATGTAGAATGGTTAGAGCTTATATAATGCAAAAATAGAGATTGCGACTCTCTTTCTTCTATCCATAACAAGTTGTTTAAAGCCTAATTTATCCATTTGGCCCCTGTATCCTGCCAACACTATACTTAAACCAAAATAAGCTTAGTTTGTTATGAAGATAAGTATTATTTAATTTAAACAATTATGAAAAAGCATCTTCCTGAATTCAACAAAAAATATCATTTACGTTTTGACGGAGTACAATATGATATTATTTATCACGAGGACGGTACTATGCAATCAGTTTGCACAGCAGCAGACTTAGACCATCATCCATCCCGAATAAATCAACCTAAAACTTATAAAATAAATAAGTTTGAAGTTGAAGAAAATGTTTGGTGTATTTATTGGACTACTCCACGAGTAAGTATGGTATATATTGAGGATTACAACAAGATGATTGTTAATGCTATTCTCACAATGCCTGATATGAGCCAGATAAGAGAAGCTGGGACAATAACAGAAGTCAAATAAAATCTAACAAATTAAGCGAAAAAACTTTTTTATAATAAAAGAGCAATTGTCTGTTTGTATGACAATTGCTCTTTTATTGTAAATATTCAATTTATGAATCTGATTCAATACCCCTCATCCGATGGTTTTTCTTCAGGATTCTCTTTTTCTTGCTGAGCGAACTGAGCTTTTAAACGATTCCATTTACTCTTCTGTAAAACATTTTCTTCTAACCATTGCATCATCTCATAGAAATTTGGGACAAACAATGTTCCGAAAATACCATTTATCGCCATTCCGAATACTACTGCAACTCCTAATGAAATACGACTCTCAGCCCCTGCTCCCGACGCAAACATAAGGGGCATTACCCCAAATACGAATGCAAGAGATGTCATCAGGATCGGACGCAAACGGACATTACCCCCATCCAAGGATGCTTTTCGCAAAGGCACGCCCCGTTCTCTATTTTGGCGCGCAAATGCAACAATCAGGATAGAGTTTTTTGCAGACAGCGCAATCAAAAGAATAAGCCCGATTTGAGTATAGACACTTATCGGCAACCCCCATAACGAACAGCCTAAAACAATACCTAAAACTGCAAACGGAACACTTAAAATAACCGCAATAGGATTTGTCCAGGATTCATATTGAGCAGCCAGAACAAGGAAAACGACAAGGAAGGCCAATAAGAAGATAGACCCCATTGAACTGCCCGACTGGAGTTCCTGATATGCCGTGCTTGTCCATTGATACCCATAGCTATTTCCCAACTCTTTCTTTACAAGCTCTTGCATTTGCGTAATGGCTTGTCCGGAACTGGCTCCTTCTGCCACATTTACATTGATTTCAGCTGACGTATACAGATTATAGCGGCTAATAGAAGCAGGAGCTGTCTGATACTTATAAGTAATGAATGATGATAATGGAACCATTTGTCCCTGCGAGTTTGTAATACTCACACCCAACACATCATTAATTGTAGCGCGGGAAGTTGTGGAGCCACCTAAAACGACTTGATAAACCCTTCCAAAATCCACGAAATCATTTACATACGCCGTACCCAAATAATATGCCAACGTATGGGCCACCTGATCATACGTAAGACCTAACAAACGAAGTTTGCTTCTATCTATATTCAGAAAATATTGTGGAACATCCGGACTATAAAATGAATTTAAACTCATAATAGCGGGCTCCTCTTTTGCATTATCCAACAAAGACAGATAGGCTTGATACAGGGCATCCGGTCCATAATTATTTCGATCCTGCAACTCCAATGTTAATCCGCCCGAAGATCCTAAGCCTGGAATGGCAGGGGGATTTATCGCATATACGGTAGCCTGTGGAATACCGATATATGCTTCTTGATTAATCTTATTAACCAAAGCCATCGCAGTACTCTCTTTTCCCTTTCGTTCATCCCAATTTTTCAACACTACCCAGATCATACCACTATTGCTACTTCCGCCCCCCATCATACTGAATCCGGCTACGGTCAAGTAAGTTTTTACTTCCGGCATATCCCGTAAAAATTTATCACCCACTTCTTGTAGTACAGCAGCCGTACGGTCGGTAGATGCAGCATTAGGTAATTGAACCATTACCATAAAATAACCCTGATCTTCAGTAGGAATAAATGTTGTCGGCAATTTAGTATATCTCCAAAGCGCCCATCCGGCACAGACGATAAATATCGCCATGGCAATCCAAACATGTTTTAATAAATACACCATGGCATTATTATAAAACACCCGTACTTTTTCATAGCCAATATTAAACCAACGGTATAAGAAAAATTTTGACGGTTCTTCCACTTTTAAAAACAATGCGCACAAAGCCGGAGTAAGAGTCAGCGATACAAATCCCGAGATAATAGTTGAAGCGGCAATTGTTAAGGCAAACTGTTTGATCAATTCACCTGTAATACCACTAATAAAAGAAGTTGGAATAAAAACAGCCATCATACACAAATCGATGGCAATGATAGGGCCCACCAATTCAGTAATAGCCTCCTCTACGGCTACTTTTACATCTTTTTTCTCTTCTTCCATTAAACGATAGGCATTCTCAACCACCACAATCGCATCATCCACCACAATTGCAATAGACAATATCAATCCAAATAAAGTAAGCAGGTTGATTGAGAATCCGAGCATTGCCATTACAGCAAATGTCGCAATCAGCGAAACCGGAATAGCCAATGCCGGAATAATAACGGCACGCCAGTTTTGAAGGAAAAACATGATTACGATCATTACCAACAACATCGTCTCAAAAAAAGTAACAATTACCTCTTTAATTGAGTCGGTAATGAATGTTGTAGTATTCAAGGTTACTTCATAAGAAACACCTTCCGGCAAATAAGTTGCCAATTCTTCCATACGGTTAATAGAAGCTTTGGCTACACTTAAAGCATTTGCCCCCGGCAACTGACTCACTGCAATTAAAGCGGTCTGTTGCCCCATATAAGTTGATTTCTCACTATATGTAACACTGCCTAATTCAACCTGCGCAACATCTTTTAAACGTAAATACTGTCCGGTTTCGGTTGAGCGAATAATAATATTCTCAAACTCTCCTACATCCTGCAACTGCCCCTGGCTTACCAATGTATATTGAAACATGATCTTATCAGAAACAGGCTGTTGCCCTACAGATCCGGCAGTCGAACTGATGTTTTGGGCTGCAATGGCCTGATAAATATCGGCTGCCGATACTTTTCGTATCTGAAGCACCTCGGGATCCATCCAAATACGAATACTGTAATTACCCGCTCCCATGGATTGCACCTGGCCGACACCCGGAACTCGGGCTAATTCATTTACAATATTTAAAGAGGCGTAATTTGCCAGATAAAGGTCATTATACAAAGTATCTTTCGCAAGCAAATTAAAAATCAACAGCATATTTGATGCTGATTTCCGAACTGTTACACCTTGCTGAATAACAGAAGATGGTAACGTATTTACTACTGTGTTTAATTTGTTCTGCACATCGATGGCAGCCATATTAATATCCGTACCAACAGAAAATGTAACAGTCAGCGAATAGCTCCCTTGCGTAGAGGAAGAACTCATATACAACATATCCTCCACACCATTAATCGCTTCTTCAATTGGTGCGCCAATCGTAGTAGCAATTAAAGTGGGGTCTGCACCCGGATAAGATGCAGAAACCATTACGGTAGGTGGAGTAATATCAGGATATTGGGCTATAGGTAGTGACCGAAGTGAAAATAATCCGGCCAATACCGCCAATAATGAAAGAACGGTAGCAAAAATCGGTCTTTCAATAAAAAATCGGGTAAAAGAATTATTTTTCACTTTCTTGCTTCTTTATATTTTTATCAATCGGATCTACAGTCATTCCCGGCCGTACTTTTAATAAAGCATTTGTTACGAAACGGTCAGTCGGCTCTAAACCGGATTTAATCTGACGCAATGTATCATCTACTAATTGACCAGGTTCAATACGGCGAGTCACTACCTTGGAAGAATCATTGACCACATACATATAGCGGCCTAATTGATCTGTTCCAATCGAGACATCAGGCACAAGAATGGCATTTTTTTGCTCGCTATAAGGTAAGACAACCTTTACATATAAACCATCCCGCAAAAAGCCTTCCGAATTGTTTATAATACCACGCATATTAATAGTCCCTGTAGACAACACTATATTGGGTGCAAAATAATCAAGTTTCGCCTTAAAATTTGGAAGATTTTCCTCTGCATCAGGAATAACAGTCAATTCAGATAGCTGACCCATTTGCGCCGGATGATCCTTTTGCGCCGCCATACTTAAATACTGATTATCAGACACATTAAAATTAACATATACTTCATTATCCTGATAAATAGTAGCCAATGTGGGAGCCTGCGCCCCACTCAGATAATTACCGATATCATATTGATTTTTTGACACACGTCCGTCAAAAGGTGCTTTTACATAACAATAACTTAGATTTGTTTGTGCGGTCTGTAATTGGGCCTCATAATTAGCTACTGCAGCCATTGCCTGCTCATAATTGGATTGCGTCTGAATCACCTGTATCTCAGATACTGCATTGGCTTTAAATGCTTCTTTTGTTCTTTCATAGGTTGCTTTCGCATACTCAAGGGTTGCCTTTCCTTCTTTAAGAGCTGCCTCAGCCTGATGTACATTATCCAAATAAGTGGTAGGTTCAATCACAAATAAAGTCTGTCCCTTATGTACACGACTTCCGGGAACATAGGCTATCTGTTCTAAACGCCCGGAAACCCGTGCAACCAGATTTACCGTATTAATAGCTTGTAAATAACCAGGATAATCTACTGTTAATATAATATCCCGAACTTCAGGGTAAGCTACTTGCACCGGCATTTTAAAGCCGGCGCCTGTGTTTGATTGTTTTTTCTTACATGCAGTAAACAATACACCGACTCCAAGAAGCAACATGGGAAAATACCGAAATAAATGCGCTCTTTTCATTTTATCTCTTTTTAAATTTTTCTTCATTAAGGCTTAACTTTCTCTGTTAAAAAGCTTGCTGATTTCTACCTAAAGCTATTCTGGTAAAGAGCCATCCCAACCCCCGCCTACGGCCTGGTAGAGTTGAATCAGATTCAAAAGAGTATTTCCTTCTGAACTAACCAAAGCAGTTTGATAACTCAACAAGGATTGTTGCGCATTTACTACATTAATAAATGCGGCTAATCCCATTTTATATAAGTCAATTGAAAGTTCGAATGATTTTTGGGCTTCAGCGGCTGCAATTCTTAACTCCACAGTTTCTTTTACGGCATTTTTATAGCCGGCAATCGCATTATCGACTTCTTGCAATGCCGTAAGGACAGTCAAATTATACGAATCGATACTACTTTGCAAAGCAGCTTTTGCTGAAGAAACCGCGGCGGCCCGCTGCCCTCCATTGAAAATAGTCCATTTCATGACAGGAGCAATCTGCCAGACAAGAGATGGTTTTGTAAAGAGTTGATCCATTTCTTTAGATGCAACTCCAATATCGCCCGAAAGGAAAAAGGTGGGAAACCATTCAGCCCGGGCAACCCCTAAAGAAGCACTCTGACTGGCTACTTGATATTCAGCGGCTCTGATATCCGGTCGCTGTCGCAATAAAGCAGCAGGCATACTTACAGGAACCAGTCTTTCCGGTTTTGGGAACGGCATATTACGCAAAAGCACCGAACGTATATCACTTGGGAGGATTCCGGTCAAGATTGCCAACGCATTAATATAAGTTGTTTCCGCCGTTTCATAAGCGGCAATATTGGCACGGGTATTATAATAGGTCGATTTCGCCTGACTCACATCCAATAAAGATGATAAGCCGGCTTTATAACGGGCTTCCGTAATACGAACGACTTCTTGTTGGGTGATAATATTATTTGCCATCACTTCTAATTGCCGTTGAGTAGTACGTAAATTTATATAAGCAGTTCCTAATGAAGCGGCTGTAGATACCATCGAAGCATAATAATCCGCTCTACTCGCCTTGTAGTTGTTTTTCTGAGCCTTCGCCTGATTCCGGACACTTCCAAATACATCAATTTCCCAATTCATGCTTATCGTACCATTAAAATAAGAAGCATAGGGGTCATTGTCTAAGGTTTTTCCGGTAAGATTCTGGCTACTCCTGCCCCTGTTCCATCCGGCGGAAAGATCAAAAGACGGAAAAAATGCACCATACGCACTACGCATGGCAGCCCTTGCCTGTAATATGCGTTGATGAGCAATCAATAGATTCCAATTATTTTTCATGGCCACCTGCATCAGTGAATCGAGCAATGGATCTTCAAACGAATTCCACCACTGTTCCTCTACGGGCAGTTTCTGATCAATCAGCGTATCCATCGGATACGTTTCGGGCAATGCATAAACTAATTTCTCTTGCTCATTCTGAGCATGAAGAGAAAATACTCCTAATAAAAGCATTAGAAATGTCAGCATTCGCTGCCGCAAAAAGAAACAAACGATATTATACATGTGTAATATAAATATAGAATGATAAATAATATATTTTCTTCACTAAAACACATGACTCTCCGTTTAGGTTTATAAATCATAGCAAAAAGATTCTACTATAATTGGCTGTTCGGTATCTCTTTCCGGCCTGTATCTTATTCCGTACGCGCCCACGTCCCGCACCGTACGCGCGCATGTACGGCTCGGGACGCGGGCGCGTACGGCTCGGGACGAGCGCATGAAAAGGGAAAGGAGTATTGATAAAGAAGCGAAAGAATCGGCCTATATCTAAAAAAGAAATAGGAAGAATAAGCTGCTAAAAGCTTACTCTTCCTATCAGTATTTGTTATTAATAAAAGATCAGGAAATTTCAAAAGAGATCTCTTCGTCTGGCGAGGCCATTATCTTTTCTTTACAGGTTACAGCATCCAGGTGGAAATGACGGAAAATAAAATCTACATATTTAAATAACGCTGTTTGATCTGGAGCCTCAATTGTAAGATTATCGTGAGTATAAATACTTACTCCGTTTTTCAATTGAATATCAAAATCAAAAATATTCAGATTCCCGTTTTCAAAAGAAGGCTGTACTATTTCTTCCAATGAATTATATTGATCAGTATCCCCTACAAGATAATAATTTTCAGATGCTGAGTCAAGTAGATACATTTCTTCAATATCTTCCAGCTTCACATGATTAAGCACTACCGGTAATACCAGACGTACCGGAAAATCAAGTGCATTTTCTTCGGGAATGAAGAGAATCGATAATTTTTCTTTTTCCATAATATATGGGTTTAAATTTAAATCAAATATAATCAAATATTCCCATATAAGCAGGATTCCCTTTTATTTCAGTTGCCGCTTCATGTAAGCAGTAATTAAAAATGGAATAATCAAAAATAAAAGCATTCCCCCTAACTCAAAAGAAATATACATAGACCTGCTATCATTGGGCAATGATGCAGGCGGGAATATACTAAATACCATACAAAGTAGCATCGCAAATATCCCTGCACCTCCCAACAGCCAAATTCCCCAGTTTTTGCCCGGCACCTTATAGCTTCTCGGGGCATCCGGCTGAGTATAGCGTAACCGGATAGCGGACGCAAAAATAAGGATATAGGTAACCGAATACAATAAAACAGTAAGAACCAAAACCATAAAGAAACCAGCGTTAATGCTTGGAACCAACATATATACCATTGTTACGGCAGAAAGGATAAAGGCTTGTAAAAGCATAAAAACAACCGGCATCCCTTCTCCATTTGTACGATGAAAGAAACGAGGCATGTTACCATCTTTTGCTACTGCCAACATCGACTTACTCGGCCCTAGCAACCAGGTAGACAACTGGCCAAAAGCACCAAATCCGATCATCAGCGCAATTACAGGGGACAACCATTCAAGGTTCATCCGGGTGAAAAATATATGAAATGTTTGCATAATCCCGGAAGCTAATCCAATTTCATTGGCTGGCACTACCATTTGAATTGAGATTGCCCCGATTACATTGAGAACCAACAATAAAAGAGTAGCAACAATCATCGCTTTCGGGAAATTGCGTTGCACGTTTTTTGTCTGAGGAGCATGTACGGCGACTGCTTCCGACCCACTATATAGTAGAATGATACCGGTAAAAAAGATAAGGTTACTCATTTGACTAAAATCAGGAATTACCGTATCCCAGGTAAGAGGCGCCAAATCGACAGGGTGTCCGCCAAAAAACCAGATAGCGCCAAACAATATAATAAACAAAAAAGGAATGGCGACCCCGATGAAATAACCAATGGTTGATATAAAAGTACTTGCTTTGAGCCCTCGTAGATTGTAAACAGTCGGCGCCCAGATACAAACCAAGCTAACACCTATGATAAAATAACGGTTAGAAGCTAAGGCTGGATCAACAACGTAGGCCAACATGGCTGCAATAAACGATGCAACCATCACCATTCCGACACACATCTGCGCCCAAAACATCCATGCTCCTACAAATCCCCATTTTTTTCCAAAAGCTTGTTTTATCCAGGAATATGCACCTCCTTCGCTTGAAAATCCAGTTGCTAATTCGGCAGAAATCAATGCTACCGGAATCTGGAAAATAATAGCTGCAAGTAACATATAAAATATTTGAGGCCATCCGGTTTCGGCAAGCATCGGTAAATTACGGATACTCATAACGAAAGCTAATGTAACGGCAATAAGCCGAAACAGGCCAAGCTTGTGCGCTTCCGACTTATTGTCCGGAAGAGGTGTCTTTGACTTTAAAACCATAAAAGCAATTGATTAGCAAATTGAAATATCTTCTTATCCGAAAGATTGTGCAAAAATAATCGTTCAGAATAGCAACCTCTTATTTAATAGTATAATTTGAATAAGTTTTGCATATTTGTACGATTGAGAAGTTTCTATATACGGAATAAAAAAAGCTCACACAAAATTACCAAATAATTTTGTGTGAGCTTAAAATAAGTGCGAAAGAGGAGACTCGAACTCCCACGCCGGAACCGGCACTACCCCCT